>JAAFHD010000065.1 GCA_013298245.1 Alphaproteobacteria bacterium | reverse complement strand
CACCAGCGGGTCGAGCGCAGAGGTGGCTTCGTCCAGGATCAGCACGCTGGGGTTGGTCGCAAGCGCGCGCGCGATCTCCAGCCGCTGGCGCTGGCCGCCGCTGAAATTGCGCCCGCCTTCGGCCACCGCGGCGTCCAGCCGGCCGGGCCGTGCATCCACCACATCCAGGATCGCGGCATCGCGCAGCGCGGCCAGCAGCTCGGTCTCCGCCAGCGTTGCATCCCACAGCGCGATGTTGTCCCGCAGGCTGCCTTCGAACAGGAAAATGTCCTGGTCCACCGTCGCGATGGACGCCGCCAGGCGTTCCGCCGGAATGTCGCGCAGCGGTCGGCCATCGAGCAGAATTTCGCCTGACCATGGTTGGTGCAAGCCAGCCACCAGGCGCGCCACGGTGGACTTGCCACTGCCCGAACCACCGACCAGCGCAATGCGGCTGCCAGGCGCGAGGCGCAGCGAAAACCCCTCCAGCAGTGGCGCATCCAGCGGGCTGTAGCCGAAGGTGACGTCGCGCAATTCGACCATGCCGCCAAGCGGCTGCGGCGCCTCACGCAAGGCGGGCGCTGCGGGTGCTGCCGGGTAGCGCCGCACATCATCCAGCCGCGCCACATCGGCGCGCAATGTCTGCAGGTTGGTGCCCAGCCGCACCAGGCCATCGACCGGCTGCATGAAGCTCGCCATCAGCGATTGGAAGGCGATGATGCCGCCCAATGTCATCGCCCCTTCCGTCACGCGCCAGGCGCCGATGCCCAGCACCGCCGCCGTGCCCAGCGCGGTGAGCAATGCCGGCATCGCGCCCAGCATCAGTGACGCGACCTGCAGCTCCTGCATCGCGGTCAGATAGCGCGCCTGCACGCCGGCCCAGCGGCGGAAGAAATCATCCTCGGTGCCGCTCGCCTTGAGCGTTTCGATCAGCCGCACACCAGTGACGGAGACGGCGAGCAACGCGCCCTGTTCGCGCAAAAGCCTGCGGCTACCATCGGCGCGCATGCGGTCCACCAGCATCAGCGCAGCCAGGTTCAGCGCGGCGGCGGCGATGGCCACCGCCGTCATCAGCGGGTCAAACAGCAGCATCAGCGCGGCAAAGAACACCATGCTGAACAGCCCGATCGCGCTCGTCGCCAGCTGGCCCGCCAGCAGCTCCGCCACGCGGTTGTTACCGCCCATGCGGAAGGCCAGTTCGCCGCTGTGGCGCTGCGCGAAAAACGCGATCGGCAGGGACAGCATATGCGCGAGGAACCCAGCACCGCCGCCCGCCGCCAGCTTCAATTCCAGCCGCGCCAGCTGCGCCTGCTGCATCCAGCCCAGCATGCCACGCAGCAGCGCCGACAGCCCAAGGCCGAGCAGGATGGGCACCAGCCAATCGCGCTGCGATTGCGCCAGGACACGGTCGACGAAAAGCTGCGTCAGCGCCGGCACCGCAAGCCCGGGTAGGATCAGCGCGAGTGTCACCAGCAGCAGAAAGATCATGGTCGTGCGGTCACCGCGCAAGCGCGCCAGCAGCGGCGCGACCAGCGCCGGCGCAGCACCTTCGCGACGGAATTCAGGACCGGGGATGAAGGCCAGGCTGATACCGCTGAAGGCGCGGCCGAATTCCTCCAGCGGCACTTCACACGGGCCATTGGCGGGGTCGTTGATCCAGGCGCGCTTGGTGTCGATGCCCTCCAGCACCACGAAATGGTTGAAGTTCCAGAACAGGATCAGCGGCAGCCGCAGCCCTGACAGCTCATCGATGGATTTGCGAAAACCCTGCGCATGCAGGCCATGCGCACGCGCCGCGCGCAACAGGTTCAACGCGCGCGATCCATCGCGGGAGACACCGCAATCCTGACGCAACTGCTCCAGCGGCACCCAGCGGCCGTGATGCGCCAGCACCATCGCAAGACACGCCGCGCCGCACTCGGTCGCCTCCATTTGCAGGATGGTCGGCACGCGTTGCCGCCTGCCGCTGGCGGGCTGTTCGAAGCTGGCGGGGGTGGGTGTCACGGCGTCAGAAGTCAAAGCCCAGCAGCTCTCGCAGCAGCGGCAGCGCCAGCGTGATGGGTGGCTGTTCGCGCACGCGCACCGTCGCATCAGCCAATGTGCCCGCGGCCACCGCCGCTTCCGCCCCGCGCGCGGAAGTCCAGCGATGCCCGCTGACTGTCGCGGTATCGGGCAGCAGCCGCACACGCGCCAGATAGGCCGGTCCGTCACGCGTGAAATTCTGCACCAGCGTGTCATTGCGCAGAATGGCGGCCATGCCCTCGCGCGTGGCGGGAAACTCGGAGACGGATGAAACCTCGCCCAGCATGGCGCCGAATTCCTCCCAGCGCGCGGTGGCGGGCGAGACGCGCACGGGCATGCCAGGCCGTACGCGCCGGCCGTCGCGCGGCGGGATGAACAGCACGAGTTCAAGCCGTTCCGCGCCATCCTCCAGCGCCAGCAGCACGGTGCCCGGGCGCACCGTGGCACCACGCGGCGCGCGGATTTCCGTCACGCGCCCGGCGGCCGGTGCGCGCACTTCGCGCTGGCGTTCCAGGCGCAGCGCCAGCTCCTCCACGCGCCGTCGCGCATCGGCCAGCGCGCGCTCCGCATCGCTGACGCGCTGCTGCCCCTGGCCGGTCAATTCCAGCAATTGCAGGTCCAGCTGCGCCAGCGTGTTGCGCGCATCCGCCACTTCCTGCGAGGCCTGGTTCGCCGCACTGCGCGCTGCCAATGCGGCCGGGCGCGTGGCGATGCCCTGCGCCAGCAGCGCCTCCGTCTCCGCCAGGCGGCGCGCCAGCTGCGCCTCGCGCTCGCGCGCCGCGGTCATGATGGCGCCCATCGCCGCGCGGCGTTCGGCCATCGCCATGCGCTGGCGGTTCAGCGTTTCATCGGCGAAGCCGCGGATGCGTTGCAGATCCACCTCGCGCTCGGCCACCACCTCGCCGGCCAGCGTGATCTGCTGCTGCAATTCCGGCTGCGTGATGCGTGCGATCACCTGGCCCGCCTGCACGCGCGTGCCAAGATCGGCCAGCACCACCTCCACCATGCCGGTGCCCTCGGTGACGGCTTCGTGCAGCAGCCCGCCCTCGGCCAGCAGAAGGCCCGGGCCGCGCACGGTGGTCGGCACGCGACCGGCCCATGACCACACCAGCACCGCACCCAGCATCACCAGCACGGCGGCCAGCGCCACCCATGCGCGCGGCGGCGTCACGCGCACCAGCGCGTCCAGCTGTTCGCCGGCTTCGGGCCGGCGGGGCGCCGTGCCGCTCACAGCAGATACGCGATCATCGGCGGCAATGCGCCAACACCGCCGGCGACGCGATCCAGTTCCTGGTCGGTCAGCACGCCGTCGGGTGGCGGCGGCAGCACCAGGTGGCGATGCGTGGCACTGCTTTCGTGCACGCTGATCATCACGCCCGACGGCACATGGATGCCAGCGGCCGCCAGCGTGCCCACCGGGTCATCGACCAGCCTGCGCTTGAAGGCCGGGTCGCTCCAGGCGCGCGCGACCAGGCTGCGGATGTCGACGGCGGCGCCATCGCTGGGGTGTGACATGCACACAGCATGCACAGCGCGCACACCCGCGGCTTTCGCTGTGGCGGTGGATTTTTTCGCCGCGCGTGATCGCGGCTGCATGCGACACGGCGGCGCTGCATGGTGTGCGCATGCATTTGCCAAGTTGGACCACGGGGCACGACCTCGACCTTATTCTCAATCTGGTGCCGCAGGAGCTGGTGCCGGCGGCCGCGCGGCCGGCGATGCTGTCGCTGGCGCGGCGGTTGCCGTCGCTCGATTTCGGCTTCGAGGTGCGGCTGCATGACACCGCCGCGCCGATCGATTTTTCCACCGCCGCTGCGCCCGCCGTGCCCGCTGATTTCGACGTGTTGGCCGGTGCCGTGCCGGAGCACGATGTGGCGCCCGATCTGAGGCCGTTGCCGGCCTGGCAACTGGCGCGGCGCATGGCGCAACAGCTC
The DNA here is from genome assembly GCA_013298245.1 of Alphaproteobacteria bacterium. GTDB lineage: Bacteria > Pseudomonadota > Alphaproteobacteria > Acetobacterales > Acetobacteraceae > Rhodovarius. The sequence continues at coordinate 8,555 of JAAFHD010000065.1, read as the reverse complement.
CGCGAATTCGGCATGCGCGGCAGCCCGCTGGATGCGCGGCTGTGGCTGGAATTCGACCGCGCCGCGATGGAAGGCCCGCGCCCCGAACCCTGCCTGCTGCTGGAATGCCCCGCCAAGCACGCGGAAAACCTGGTGCAGGAGACCGACAACGCCTACCGCCTGGTCTGCGGCGAACCCACGCCGCCGGTCATCCGCGAAGCCGTCGCACGGCTGGACCGTCAGCGCCCGGCCGGCGTCACCGTGCCCACCATCGGCGTCATGACCGGCCGCGAGGGCCTGCCGCTGCGCCTGCGCACCTTCGGCTGGCCGGCGGCGGAACTGGCCCTGGCGCTGCGCGAAATCTGGGGCGTGGAGGCGAGCGAGCGCCTGCTGCACGCGGCCGCGGTGCATGAGGGTTTCGAACCCGCGCTGCATGTCACGCTGGATTTCTACGCCGATCGCGCGCCGCGCGTCGGCCTGCCGATTCCGATCTGGCCCTTTGCACCGGCGGCGGAGAAACTGGCGCGGCTGCATGCGATCATCGACTGGATGGTGCGCGTTCGCCTGTGCCGCCCGGAGGTTGCGCCCGCGCTGCTGGGTTGGAATGGCTGGTGCCATGACATCCGCCCCATCACCGGTGCGCCGCATCGGCACGCCAGCGCAGAAATGCTGCCCGTGCTGATGCGCTACATCCTGCAATTCAAGCTGGGCTTCGATGGCGATGGCGAATTGCGCGCGAAGGCCTATCCGGGCGTGTCGCGCGTCGCTGTCCGGCAACGCCGGCAGGCGGCCTGATTCAACCCGGCGGCGCGCCCCGCGCCAACTGCGCGATCGCGTCGAATTCCAGCCGGCCGAGTGCGGCCTCAATGCGTGCGATGGTGTCGGGCGGTGCGGCGCCGTCGCGCGCCGCGCGCAGCCAGTTTTCAATGGCGAAGACATCGCCGGCGGCAGCGGCATCGGCCAGGTTCGGCAGGACGGCGGCAGCATGCGTGGCCGCGATGGCGCGCAGCAGCGCATCGATGGCAAGCGGCTTGCGCAGGAACAGCGCGGGGCGCGGGGCGCCTGGCGGCGCGGCATCATTGGCGGAGACCATGATCACGCGCTCCGGCGCCATGCGGGCTTCGGCCAGCAAATCCCAGCCTGTGCCATCGGGCAGGTTCTGATCCAGCAACAGGATTTCGGGCGGTGCTTCGACCAATGCGCAGCGCGCCGTGGCGAGATCCGGCGCGTGGCGCAGCCGGTGCCCGGCGCGGCCCAATGCGTCGCTCAGCAATGCGGCGTGGTCGGCGTCGTCCTCCACCAGCAGGATGTCGATGGGCAGCCCGATGGGGGTAGCGACGTCTGGCGCCGCAGCACCTAAGCGCAGCGTGAAGGCGAAGCGGCTGCCCTGTCCCGGCGTGCTGTCGAGGGCGAAGGCGCTGCCCATGCGTTCCAGGATGCGTGCGGCGATCGGTAGGCCGAGGCCAAGCCCTTGGCCGCCGGCCTCCGCGCCGCGCTCGAAGGGTTGGAAAATGCGCGCCTGGTCGGCCAGCGGAATGCCGCGGCCATTGTCGATGACGGCGGCATCGACGCGCCAGCCATCGGCATCCTGCGTGGCGTGCCATTGGAATGTGACCTCGCCATCGGGTGCAGCGCGCATGGCGTTGGTCAGCAGCACGAGCAGGACCTGTTCGATGCGCCGCGCATCACCGAGCATCAGCGCGCCAGGTGGCTGATCGTCATGCAGCACGAAGCGCACATTCCAAGGTGCTGCGAGCACTTCGCCTTGGCGCGCCATGCGGTCGATGAGTTCCGTTGGATCGAAGGGCGCGATCGATAGCGCCTCCACATCCTCATCGCCGCGCGCGTGGCGCAGCAGGTCCTCGATCTGGCCCAGCAGATGGCGGCCGCTGACCTCCACCACGCGCAGGCGGTCGAGCTGTTCGCGGTCCTGCATCGTCGCGCGGATCAGCGCGGCATAGCCCAGGATGCTGTGCAGCGGCGTGCGCAGTTCATGGCCGACGCGGGCGAGGAAATCGGTCTTGGCGTGGTTCGCCTGCTCGGCCTCGCGCTTGGCGATTTCGAGTGCTGTGGTGCGCGCGGCGACCTCCTGTTCCAGGCGTGCGCGCAGTTCAGTTTCGATCGACAATGCGCGTGCTTGCGCGGCACCCGCCGCCATGCGCAGCGCCAGGCCCCGATCCATGATCGCGGCCAGCAGGATGACGTTCATCACCGATCCCAGCCCGACCCAGGCGGAGGGCGGCACATCCCACTCGATCACACCCCGCGCGACGCCGAAGCGCAGCACGAGTGCGCCAAACAGCAACAGCATGCCGAGCAACAACAGGCGCGCGCCGGCGAAGCCTTCGCGCAACGCCAGTGCCGCAGCCAGAAGGCCAAGTAGTGTGATGCCCAGCACCATCAAGGTCAGCACGTTGCTGACCTGCGATGCCGAGAAGCCAATGACCATGCCGAGGATGGTCGGCATTGCCAGCACCGACAGCCAAAGCAGTGGCGCGCGCGTTGGTGCGGCGAAGGGCTTGGGCAGGAATGCGAGGATGAAAAACCCGAGCAGCGTGGTGGAGGTGCTGAGCGCGATCGCTGGCAACATTGCATCCAGGAAGAGAGCGTCTGGCCACAGGGTCGGGCCGAGAATGCCGGAAACGCCAAGCTCGCCCACCAGCACCGTGGCCAGGCGCAGCGCCATCAGCAGCAAGGTTGGTTGGCGGTCGATGGCGAAGAGCGCGAGTGTGACCAGCAGCAGCACGACCGAGCCACCAAGTGCCGCGAGCATCACGAATTGCTGGTCCAGCAGGCCGAGCGCGTGCTCGCGCGGGTCCAGCAGGATGGGGCGGATCACGACGCGGCCACGGCTTTCGCTGCGCAACAGCAGATCGACCGTCTCGCCGGGGGCGAGGCGGATGAGGAAGGCGGCGGCATCCGCGGGCACGTCGCGTTGGTCCGCGGGGCGCAGCCGGCCGCCGAGATGCGGCGGGCCGCGCGGCAGTCCTTCGGCGGTGAAGATGTGTAGCTCGGCGAGTTGTGGTGGCGCGGGCATCATCGTCAGCACGCGTTCGATCGGCGCCGCACTTGGGTTGGTGATGCGCGCGCGCAACCAGACCGCCGTGCCGCGTGTGAAGCCGAGGTCGAGCGTGGTGTCGCCACGCGGTGCAAAGCCTGGTGCGCGCAGTATCTCCGCCGCGCTGGCACTCGGCGGTGCGGTCATGTTGATGGCCATTTCCGGGCCGATGCGCAGCGCGCCGTCGCCGACGGGAATGGTCTGCGCGCCCGCCGTCGCGGCCCAGGTCAGAAGCACCAGCAGCAGGCGGATCACGCTGGCGGATCCTCGGGCACCAGGCCCGCGCTTCGGCGGAAATCGCGCGGCGTCAGGCCGAAGCGTTCGCGGAAGGCGGTGGCGAAGGCGGCCTGGCTGGTGAAGCCGACGCGCAGCGCGATCTCACCGATGGAGAGGTCGGTTTCGATCAGCAGCGCGCAGGCGCGGCGCTGGCGTTCTGCGCGCAGATACTCGAAGGGCGTCTGGCCGGTTTGCGCGCGGAACAGCTCGGCCAGGCGTTTCTCGTTGGTCGCGAGCTGGCGCGCGATGCGCTCCAGGCTTGGTGGCGTGGCGAGATCACTGACCAGCCGCGCCTTGGTTTCGGCCACCAGGCGCGCGGTGCGGTGCAGCTCCTGGCGCATCGGCACGTTGGTGTCGGGCGCGGGTTCGGCGGGTTGCGCGGGGCGGCGCAGATGCACGCGGATGCGCGCGATCAATTCCGGCGCGTCGAAGGGTTTGGTGACGTAGTCGCTGGCGCCAGCGTCGAAGCCGGCGCGCTTGGCTTCCTGCTCGCTCTGCGCGGTCAGCATGATGACGGGGATGTCGGCGGTGCGCGCATCGTCCCGCAGGCGGCGGCACAGCAGGCGACCATCGCCATCGGGCAGACCTGCATCCAGCAGGATCAGGTCCGGCAATTGCGACAGCGCGCGGGCATGGCCATCGGCGGCGGTGGTCGCGACCAGCAGGCGGAAACCCGATGCGCGCAGCATCTCCACGACCAGCATGGCCTGGTCGCGGTCATCCTCGATCAACAACAGTGTGGCGGGCTTCATCGTGGCATCATGCGGCCGGAAAGCGGGCGCGCGAAGCGCCGTGTTTTCGCCGGTGCGGCGCATATTTTCGATTGGCGCCAAGCGCCTTGCCGGCATCGGTCGGTGCGCGGAAGCATGGGCGCGCCGCACAAGCAAGGAGCATGCGCATGAACAACCCCATCGGCCGTTTCACCCTTGATCAGCTGCGCGACAGCCAGCGCATCATTGCCCGCGCCTGGGCGGATGACGCCTTCAAGGCGGCACTGCTGGCCGACCCGATGAACACGCTCGCGCGCGAGGGCTTCGAGGTTCCCGCGGGCCTGACCATCGCCGTGCATGAGAGCACGGCGGACACGCTGCATGTCGTGCTGCCGCCCAAGCCCTCGGCCGTGCTGAGCGACGAGGACCTGGCCGGTGCTGCCGGCGGCTTCAGCTACCAGAGCGCGGTGACGAGCCAGTTCACCGGCATGACGGCGACCGGTTGCGGCACGCAGTCGGTCAACTGCGTCAATACGACCAGCGAGATGACGACGTCGTGCAACGTCTCTGCCGCCAGTGCCTTCACCGGCTGATGCGAAAAAGCTGCGCGGGCCGATCAGCCCGCGCAGCCAACACATGCCACCGCCGGTCAGCGCCAAACGCTGACCGGCGGTGGTGTTTTCAGGTGCAGGTCACGCGCAGATTGGCCAGCACCGACGCAACCTGCGGGATGCTGATCGGGCTGCCGCTGTAGCTGACGAGGGTGCGTCCGCTGACACGGCCTTCCGGCGCCACATCGATGGGCGCCAGCGCGCCGCTGGTATTGGCCAGGCCACTGACGGCGATGGTGACGCGCGTCGGGCGGTTGCGGGTGTTCACCACTTCGCCGCTGTAGAGCAGCGTGACGGTGCGCGGCCCACCTTCGCCCGGTCTGTCGCCGGATGTCAGTGGTGATTCGCGCGGTGCATCGATGCGGATGGTCACGCGGTCATTGCAGAAGGCGCGCGTGCCCTGCGCGAAGGCGGGCGTGCTGATGGCCAGCATGGCGGCCAGGATGGGAAGCGTGCGGTGCATGGTTCTCTCCGCTCTCACATGTGCCGCGGGCACATGATGAACAGGCTGTTCAGCACATCGGCCTGGGCCATCGGGCCGTTGCTGTAGCCGATGGTGAAGTCGCGCGATTCGCGGCGGTTCAGGCTCTGGCCAGGTTGGTAGAGCATCTGCGCGGGGCCGTTCGGCGCGGGGTGGAAATAGACGTCGAAGTGGATGCGCGTGTCGCGGTTGTTGGAGATGCGCACGGTGTAGCTCCAGCGCCCCGGGCCGCCGCCGCCCATCTGCAACGGCCCTTGGGAGAGGATGCCCGCCGAGACGCAGGTCGGCGTGCTGGTGCCGCGGCCGCCCTGGGCCATGGCGGGTGTGGCGATGAGGCTGGCGAGTGCCAGTGTGGCGAGGGTGCGAAAGCGCATCTGTGTCGTCTCCGTGTGGTGGGTTTTCATGTCCTGGCGCCCCAGACGAAAAGGCCGCCGAGCAGCCCTTCGCGCCATGGATCAAGGCCGCTGGCTTCGGCGAATTGGCGCGCGTCCAGCGCACCCCAGGGGCAGACCGAGAGGCCATAGGCATTGCCGACCAGGCAGGTCTGTTGGATCAGCGCGCCGGCCTCCAGCATCATCAGCCGATAGGCGATGCGTTCGTATTTCCACTGCGCGCGCCAGAAGCGGGCGACGAGTGCGATCGTCATCCAGCCCATGCCGTCATCGACCGCGGGCTGCGCATGGCCGAGCGGCACCAGCGCGTGATGCGCGCCGTCATAGCGATGCACGCGCGGTGCGAGGCCCGCGATGCTGCGCGGCAGCACATGCACATCCACAGCCTGTGCAGCGCCGCCTGATGGCACGGGGCGCGTGGGCAGGCTGCGCGTGGTGCCATCGGGCAGCGTGCCGCTGATGCTGCCATTGTGGGCGGCAATGTGGTGCAGCAATCCGCTGAGGCGTTCCGGCGTCAGCGCCTTGCGCCCCGGATCGCGGGAACTGCGGCGTTGCGCGGCGGCGTCGGCCAGGCTGATCGGCGGCAGGGGCAGGGGTGGCGGCAAGGGCAGTGCCGCGGGGTCGCGCGGCGCCGGCGCCCAGGGCGCGGGATGGGTTGCCAAGTGCCGATAGGTGGCGGCCGCTGGCAGGTCGAGAAACCCGACATTGCTCCAGTGATGGAACAGCATGTCGTGGAATTCCCAACCGGGTTGCGGCTCTGTGTCGGGCGGCGTCAGCACACGCGCGGCGATGCCCCAGCGCAGCAGGTCGCGCGCGACCGGCATGGGCAGGCCGAGTACGACCAGCGTGGGCAGGTCGCAGCCTTGGGCCAGCGCGTCCAACAGGCCATCGGGCAACGGCGTGTCGAGCAAAAGGCGCGCGGCGCCATCGGCGGCGAGCAGCGCGAAACCGGTGGCGGTGGGGCGTAGCATCGCCATGGGGGAAAGCCGCAGCTTGCCTTGCGCGGTGGCGGGAATGCGGCTGCCCATTGCGCCGATCGGCTCGAAGCACAGCAGGCGCCGATCACCCACCCACCAGGATGATGCGAGCATGCCGCGTGCTTCCAACTGGTGCAGCAGAAGCTGGTCTTCGGCCGATAGATCAGCGGTTGCCAGCGGCGCGTCTTGCAGGGCGCGCAGCATGGCCTCGGCCTGCGCGGTGCGGCCAAGCCGCGCGGCACGATCCAGGCCGGTCAGCAGGCGGATCGCATCATCGGTGATGTGCACGCGCACATGCGCGGGAAGCGCCACGCGAAGCACGGCTTGCCGCGCATCCTGCGCCGGGGCGGCGGCGTCCAGCATCAGATGAACAGGCCGATCGGGTTCAGCGCCTCTTCCGCCAGCGGTGCCGGCAGAAGGCCGCTGCGCACCGGCGCGTCGTACAGGCGGCCGGGTGCGAAGCGCGCCCAGAAATGCCGCAGCCCAGGCACCTGCATCTTCACCACCGACAGGCCGATATCGCGGCGCGTCTGGTCCAGCGCCAGCACCTCCAGCCCATGCGCATCCAGATGCGCGATGACGGCGCGAAGGTCGGCGCCGATATCGCCACTCGGCGTCCAGGTCGCCACGGGCAGCGCGCGCGCCGTCGCGTCGCCGCGCAGATAGGGCTGGTTGTCCAGCGTGGCATTGGCCAGCCAATCGCGCAGCGGCGCGTCCAGATCGGCATGGTCGAAACCGGTGCTGGCCGCCGGCGCCATCTGGTGCACTTCTGTCACCGCGCGCGTGATGGCGATGCGCGGATCGACGTGGCAACCCAGGCCCAGCAAGGGTTTGCTGCCCACCGCGTCATCATCGCTCATGATCGCGGTGAAGGTCGGGACGCCGAGGTCGCTGGTGATGTCCAGCACCTCCACGCGCCGGCGTTCAAGGCCGAGCTTGCCGGGGCCCAGCACCTCCGCCAGCAGGTCTTCCGACACCATCGGGCGACGGATGCGGTTGTACCACCAGATCGCCGTCGCATCGCGTTCGAGCAATTCGAACAGGCCTTGCAGCATCGCCTCTTCCAGCGTGTTGCCGGCCGCGTGGCCATTCGAACAACCCATGGCGAAGCGGCGCGTATCGCCTTCGGCGGCCATCGCGCCGACGGTCACCAGCTGCGTCGGCAGCCACACCTGGCGCTCGCGCGTCAGCGACCACATCGCGGTCCAGTCCACCGGCACGTCATGCGGTAGTTCTTCGGGCACCAGGTTGAAGCGGCAGCCGCGGGCGTTCCACGCATCGCGTTCGGCGTACTGGCGCGCGCTGTAGCCCATGACGGTGTTGGCATGGATGGCGGCGTCGCCGTGGCGGTCGCGCATTTCGGCGAAGGTGGCGCGGATGCGCGCGTCGGTGGGGCGCAGCACGCCGCTGTGGCGTTCCAGCGCCTCGCCCAGCGCGCCGGCGCGGGCTTGCGCCTGGCTGGCACCCTTGCCGGCGCTGGAATGGCGCAGGCCGCGGCGCAGATCGGCCATGCGGTTCACGCCCACTGCGTGGTTGGGGCCTGATACCGCCACCTGGAATCGCGCCGCCGGCGGCGTCGCCAGCGAGACATAGGGCACGATGCCGGTGAGCGGGCTGACCAGGTGTTCGTAGCGCGCCAGCATCTCCTCCGGGCGGTTGACGCGCAGCGCGCCGCCGGCGTCATCGCGCACCGGGCGCGATGCGATCTCGATCAGGCCTTGGTGGTCGCGCGGGGTGTCATCCAGCGGGATCAGGCGGTGCGTCTGGCTCTGCCAGCTGCGCGTGCAGATGACGATCGCCGCACCGCTCAGCGCGGCCTCCGCACCGGCCACAATGCGGGTGATTTCGGTGGCCGCGATATGGGCGGCGATGCGCTGCGTGGCGGGCAGCGCGGCACGGCTGGCGAGGGCGCGCCGATGCTCCAGCGGCACCAGGTTGCGCAGCGGGTTCAGCATCGCGAGCCTGAGGCCCAGCGCGCCATAGGGCGGCGTTTTGCCGGGCACCAGCAGGGGGCCGACCACCACCTCCACGCCCATCGGGCGCAGCAGCAAAACGCGCTGGCCGGCGCGCC
>JAAFHD010000064.1 GCA_013298245.1 Alphaproteobacteria bacterium | reverse complement strand
CTTGAACAGCTCGAGCGCCATTTTCTTGGGCAGGCCGCACTGGTGCAGCTTCAATTCCGGCCCGACCACGATCACCGAACGGCCGGAATAATCGACGCGCTTGCCCAGCAGGTTCTGGCGGAACCGGCCCTGCTTGCCCTTCAGCATGTCCGACAGCGACTTCAGCGGCCGCTTATTGGCCCCCGTGATCGCACGGCCACGGCGGCCATTGTCAAACAGCGCATCCACCGATTCCTGCAGCATGCGCTTTTCGTTGCGCACGATGATGTCGGGCGCGCGCAATTCGATCAGCCGCTTCAGGCGGTTGTTGCGGTTGATGACGCGGCGATACAGGTCGTTCAAATCCGACGTCGCGAAACGACCACCATCCAGCGGCACCAGCGGGCGCAGTTCGGGCGGAATCACCGGCACGACCTCAAGGATCATGAATTCCGGACGCGTGTTGGACTCAAGGAACGCTTCGACCAGCTTCAGCCGCTTCACCAGCTTCTTGCGCTTGGCCTCGCTGGTGGTTTCCTTCAGGTCGGCGCGCATCCGCGCGGCTTCCTTGTCCAGATCCTGGCCGGACAGGATCTGCTTCACCGCTTCCGCGCCGATGCCGACGCTGAAGGCGTCTTCGCCGAATTCATCCAGCTTGGACTGGTACTGCTCCTCGGTCATCAGCTGGTGCAGCTTCAGGTCGGTCAGACCTGGTTCCAGCACGGTGTAGCTTTCGAAATACAGAACCTTTTCCAGGTCCTTCAGCGGCATATCGACCATCAGGCCGACGCGGCTGGGCAGCGACTTCAGGAACCAGATATGCGCCACCGGGCTGGCCAGTTCGATATGGCCCATGCGCTCGCGCCGGACCTTGGCCAGCGTCACTTCCACGCCGCACTTCTCGCAGACAATACCGCGGAACTTCATCCGCTTGTACTTGCCGCACAGGCACTCGTAATCCTTGATCGGGCCGAAGATGCGGGCGCAGAACAGCCCGTCCCGCTCCGGCTTGAAGGTGCGGTAGTTGATGGTCTCCGGCTTCTTGATCTCGCCATAGCTCCAGGACCGGATTTGCTCCGGCGCTGCGATGGTGATCTTGATGTTGTCGAAAGTGACCGACTGGCCCGTCTGGCCCAGGATCTTCATCAACTCGTTCATGCCGACCTAATCTCCGTCCTGCGCGATGCGCATGCATTCAAAAGGCGGGCGCGGATGCGCCCGACCCATTCACTCGGCGTTGTTTTCCAACTCGACGTTCAGACCAAGGCTCTTCAGTTCCTTGATCAACACGTTGAAGGATTCCGGAATACCGGCTTCGAAGCTGTCCTGATCGCGCACGATCGCCTCGTACACCTTGGTGCGGCCGGCCACGTCGTCCGATTTCACCGTCAGCATTTCCTGCAAGGTATACGCAGCGCCATAAGCCTCCAGCGCCCACACTTCCATCTCACCAAAGCGCTGGCCGCCGAACTGCGCCTTGCCGCCCAACGGCTGCTGCGTGACCAGCGAGTACGGGCCAATGGAACGCGCGTGGATCTTGTCATCCACCAGGTGGTGCAGCTTCAGCATGTAGATGTAGCCAACCGTCACCTTGCGCTCGAAGGGCTCACCCGTGCGGCCATCCACCAGGCGCACCTGGCCGGACGAATCCAGCCCGGCCTTCTCCAGCATGCCCTCAATGTCGGACATGCGCGCGCCGTCGAACACCGGCGTCGCGATGGGGATGCCCTTCTTGATGTTCTCGCCGAGCTCAAACAGCTGCTCTTCGCTCATCGGCGCGATGTCGCGATCAAAGATCTCATCGCCGTACACATCGCGCAGCTTCGCCAGCAGTTCTTCGCGCACCGCGGAAGACCGGCGATAATCCTCGACCAGCACGCCCACCTGCTTGCCCAGATTGGCGCAGGCCCAGCCCAAATGTGTCTCCAGAATCTGGCCCACATTCATGCGCGAGGGCACGCCCAGCGGGTTCAGCACCAGGTCCACCGTGGTGCCATCTTCAAGGAACGGCATGTCCTCGATCGGCACGACGCGCGAGACAACGCCCTTATTGCCATGCCGCCCGGCCATCTTGTCGCCCGGCTGCAGCTTGCGCTTCACCGCCACGAACACCTTGACCATCTTCATGACACCAGGCGACAGCTCATCACCGCGCTGCAGCTTCTCGACCTTGCTCTCGAAGCGCTTCTGCAGGCGTTCGACGGCAGCGTCGAATTCCCGCTTCATGCTCTCGATCTCGGCCATCGCCGCGTCATCCTGCACGCCGATCTGGCGCCAAGTGGCGGGAGCGAACTGGTCCAGCACCTCATCGGTGATGGTGGTGCCCGACTTCACCGGCTTGAAGCCGCCCGTCGCCGGACGGTTCAGCAGCCGCTCGCGCAGACGGCCGAAGAAGTTGCGCTCCAGAATGGCCTTCTCGTCATCCCGGTCCTTCGCCAGCCGCTCAATCTCGGCGCGGTCAATCGCGTTCGCACGCTCATCCTTGTCGACACCGCGACGGTTGAACACGCGCACATCCACGATCGTGCCCGCCACACCCGGCGGCAGCCGCAGCGAGGTATCGCGCACATCGGACGCCTTCTCACCGAAGATCGCGCGCAGCAGCTTCTCTTCCGGCGTCATCGGGCTTTCGCCCTTCGGCGTCACCTTGCCCACCAGAATATCGCCCGGCTGCACCTCGGCACCCACGTAAACGATGCCCGCCTCGTCCAGGCTGCGCAGCGCCTCTTCACCCACATTCGGAATGTCGCGGGTGATTTCTTCCTGGCCCAGCTTGGTATCGCGGGCCATCACCTCGAATTCTTCGATATGGATCGACGTGAACACGTCATCGCGCGCAATGCGCTCCGAGATCAGGATCGAATCTTCAAAATTATAGCCGTTCCACGGCATGAAGGCGCACAGCACATTGCGCCCCAGCGCCAATTCGCCCAGCTCCGTCGAAGGCCCATCAGCAATGATCTCGCCCGGCTCCACCCGATCGCCCACGCGCACCAGCGGACGCTGGTTGATGCAGGTGCTCTGGTTGGAGCGCATGAACTTCCGCAGGCGATAAATATCCACGCCCTTGGTCGTGCCATCATCCGCCGTCGCCCGCACCACGATGCGCGCGCCGTCGATCTGGTCCACCACGCCATGCCGGCGCGCGACAATCGCCGCACCGGAATCCCGCGCCACCGCGGCCTCCATGCCCGTGCCCACCAGCGGCGCATCGGCGCGCACCAGCGGCACCGCCTGGCGCTGCATGTTGGAGCCCATCAGCGCCCGGTTCGCGTCATCGTTTTCCAGGAACGGGATCAGCGCCGCCGCCACCGACACCAGCTGCTTGGGCGACACGTCAATCGCCGTCACCTGCTCAGGCGGCACCAGGCGGAAATCGCCGCCCTGGCGCACGCTGACCAGCTCCGACAGGAACTCACCCGTCGCCGCATTCACCGAGGCATCGGCCTGCGCCACGATCAGCTTGTCCTCCTCCATCGCGGAGAGGTAGCGCGGCGCACCCGTGATCTTGCCGTCCTTCACCAGGCGATACGGCGTTTCAATAAACCCGTACTTATTCACCCGCGCAAAGGTCGCCAGCGAGTTGATCAGACCAATATTCGGCCCTTCCGGCGTCTCAATCGGGCAGATGCGCCCATAATGCGTCGGGTGCACATCGCGCACCTCGAAGCCCGCGCGTTCCCGCGTCAAACCACCCGGGCCAAGCGCCGACAAACGCCGCTTATGCGTCACTTCCGACAGCGGGTTGGTCTGGTCCATGAACTGCGACAGCTGCGAAGACCCAAAGAACTCGCGCACCGCCGCGGCCGCCGGCTTCGCATTGATCAAGTCATGCGGCATGACCGTGTCGATATCGACCGAGCCCATGCGCTCCTTGATCGCGCGCTCCATGCGCAGCAGGCCCAGGCGATACTGATTTTCCATCAACTCACCCACCGACCGCACACGCCGGTTGCCCAGATTGTCGATGTCGTCGATCTGCCCCTTGCCGTCCTTCAATTCCTGCAGAATCTTGACGGTCGAGACGATGTCCTGCTTGCGCAGCGTGCGCACATAATCCGGCACCTCGTCATGGCTAAAGCCCAGGCGCATGTTCATCTTCACGCGCCCGACCGTGGACAGGTCGTAGCGTTCCATGTCGAAGAACAGGCCCTTGAACAGCGCTTCCGCGGTCTCCGCCGTCGGCGGTTCGCCGGGGCGCATGACGCGGTAAATATCCATCAACGCTTCGTCGCGATTGCTGTTCTTATCAACGGTCAGCGTATTGCGGATCCAGGGGCCCACGGACTGGTCGATCGCCAGCGTCGGTAACCGGTCAATGCCCGCATCCTCAATGGCGGCCAGGCGCCCTTCGGACAGCTCCTCACCCGCTTCGGCCCAGATTTCGCCGGTTTCCCAGTTCACCAGGTCCACCGCGACAAACCGCCCCAGCAGGTCAGCCCGACCCACCAGCACTTCCGTCGTGCCACCCTCGGCGATCTTGCGCGCGGCGCGCGGCGTCAGCTTCACATCCTTTTCGGCCACCACCGCGCCGGTCTTGGCGTCGATCAGCGGCTCCAGCAGCTTGGCGTTGCGGAAGCTGTCCGGATCAAACGGACGCGCCCAGCCCTTCGGCGTGCGGGTGAATTCCACCTGGCCATAGAAAGCCGACAGGATTTCCTGCGCATCCATGCCGCGAATTTCCTGCGGCTCCATCTCCCGGCCGGCGGCCAGGGCTTCGGCGCGCTTCGCCTCGGTTGCGGCGCTGTCCAGCGCCAGCAACAGCGTCGTCGCCGGCAGCTTGCGCTTGCGGTCGATGCGGACGTAGCAAATATCCTTGGCGTCGAACTCAAAGTCTAGCCAAGACCCACGATACGGGATCACCCGTGCCGCGAACAAATACTTGCCGCTGCTATGCGTCTTGCCCTTGTCGTGGTCAAAGAACACGCCCGGCGAGCGGTGCATCTGCGACACAATGACGCGTTCCGTGCCGTTCACAATAAAGGTGCCGTTGTCCGTCATGAGCGGCATGTCGCCCATATAGACATCCTGCTCCTTGATATCGCGGACCGAGCGCGCGCCCGTATCCTCATCGATATCCCACACAATCAGGCGCAGCCGCAGCTTCAGCGGCGCAGCAAAAGTCAGCCCGCGCTGGATGCATTCTTCCACGTCATACTTCGGCTCTTCCAGCTCATACTGGACGAATTCCAGCCGGCCACGGCCACCGAAATCATCGATCGGGAAGACGGACTTGAACACTTCCTGCAGGCCGGTGTTGGTGCGCTTGTCCGGCACCACGTCCATCTGCAGGAACTGGGCATAAGACGAACGCTGCACGTCGATCAGGTTCGGCATCGGCGCCACCTCGGGCAGGCGCCCGAAGCTGCGGCGGATGCGCTTGCTGCCCTTGAACGGCTTGGCGATAGCGTTCATGCCTGTTCAAATCCTCATCTGCGCCGGCGAAAACCGGCAGAAATCCAGGCCCAACGCCGGCTGGCGAAAGGCAAAACGCCGAGAAGGACGAGGATGGAGCCCATCCCCGCCCTTTCGGGTAGTTCGTACCTGCCCGCGGGGCCGAAACCCCGCGAGTGAAGGTCCAGGTCTTACTTGACCTCGACCTTGGCGCCGTTTTCTTCCAGCACCTTCTTGATCTTGTCGGCTTCGTCCTTCGACACGCTTTCCTTGACGGTCTTGGGCGCGCCTTCCACCAGGTCCTTCGCTTCCTTCAGGCCCAGGCCCGTGATGGTGCGGATTTCCTTGATGACGTTGATCTTCTTGTCGCCGGCGTCGGCCAGGATGACAGTGAACTCAGTCTGCGCTTCGGCGACCGGTGCGGCGGCGGCCGGCGCGGCGGCGGCAACCGCCACCGGCGCGGCGGCGGAGACGCCCCACTTGTCTTCGAGCATCTTGGACAGCTCAGCAGCTTCCAGGACGGTCAGGCTGGACAGTTCGTCCACCAGCTTCGCGAGATCGGCCATGATGTGTATTCCTTCAATCTAAGTGCTTGACTTGGGTTTGGCAACCCGTGCAGGCCATCCCGCACAGGCGATTCGATACCGGCTATGCGGCGTCCTTGTCGGCATACGCCTTCAGCACGCGCGCCACCTGGCCACCGGGCGCCTGCAGGATCGACGCGATGCGCGAGGCAGGCGTCTGCAGCAGACCCAGGAACTGGGCGCGAAGTGCATCAAGCGAAGGCAGCTCGGCCAGGGCCTTCACGCCATCGGCGTTCAGCATCTGGGTTCCAAGCGCCCCGCCCAGGATCACGAACTTGTCGTTCACCTTGGCGAACTCCACGGCGGTCTTCGCCACGGCCACCGGATCCTTCGACCACGCAAGCGCGGTCGGACCCTTCAGCAGCGGCGAAATGCCATGGAACCGGGTGCCGTCGAGGGCGAGCATGGCCAGGCGGTTCTTCGCGACCTTGTACGTCGCACCCGCCGCCTTCATCTTCCGCCGAAGATCATCCACCGACGCGACGGTCAGGCCATTATTCTGGCCCACCAGCACGAAGGATGTCTCAGCGAAGACGGTGGCCAGCGAAGCGACGAATGCGCGCTTTTCCGTCCTATCCACGTGTCGTCTCCAACTTGGTCAGGCTCTCACCCAACCGTTACACACGCGGACCGATCACATGACCGGTCCCAGGTTCGCCTGTCATCGATAAAAAAGCCGGAACCCAAGCAAGCCGGGGGCGAACCCCCGGGGCATGTCCTGCGCCCCACCTCCCGCGTGCCGCCAGCCGGCGTTTAAGGGGCAAGCCCCACATGCGATCTTCGACAGGTTCGGGGGTTTCCCCCCTGCTCGCGCCGGCGAACCGGCGCGCATCTCGTTAGGCGAGAGTCGCCAAATCAACCTTCACGCCAGCGCCCATCGTGCTGCTCACGGCCACCTTCTTCACATAGGTGCCCTTGGCGCCAGCAGGCCGGGCCTTCTGGATCGCATCAATGAAGCTCTTGGCGTTTTCCAACAGCTTGGCTTCGTCAAACGAAGCCTTGCCGATGCCGGCATGAATAATCCCCGCCTTCTCAGCGCGGAATTCCACCTGGCCAGCCTTCGCGGCCGTGACGGCACCCTTCACATCCATGGTCACGGTGCCCAGACGCGGGTTCGGCATCAGGTTGCGCGGGCCCAGGATCTTACCCAGGCGGCCCACCAGCGCCATCATGTCCGGCGTCGCGATGCAGCGATCGAAATCGATCTTGCCTTCCTGCACCGCGGCGGCCAGGTCATCCGCACCCACCACATCCGCGCCAGCCGCACGCGCCTCATCGGCCTTCGCGCCACGGGCGAACACACCCACGCGCACAGTCTTGCCGGTGCCGTTCGGCAGGCCGACCACGCCGCGCACCATCTGGTCCGCATGGCGCGGGTCCACGCCCAGGTTCATCGAGATTTCAATCGTCTCGTCGAACTTGGCGCGGGCATTCTTCTTCACCAGCGCGACCGCATCGGTCAGCGCGTACAGTTTGTTGGCGTCAACGGTGGCCGTGACGGCCTTCATGCGCTTGCTCATCGGCTCAGCCCTCCACCACCGAAAGGCCCATGGATCGGGCGGACCCCGCCAGCATCCGGACGGCGCTTTCGATATCCGTGCAGTTCATGTCCTTCATCTTCACCTTGGCGATTTCCGCCAGCTGCGACTTGGTCACGCGGCCCACCGTGCCACCCTTGCCGGTGGTGGTGTGGCCCTTGTCGATCTTCGCGGCCTTCAGCAGGAAATGCGTGTTCGGCGGCGTCTTGGTGATGAAGGAAAACGTGCGGTCCGAGAACGCGGTGATCACCACCGGCGTCGGCGTGCCGGGCTCGATCTGCTGCGTTGCCGCGTTGAATTCCTTGACGAACTGCATGATGTTCAGGCCGCGCTGACCCAGTGCGGGGCCCACGGGCGGCGAAGGGTTCGCCTTGCCGGCCGGAATCTGCAGCTTGATATAGCCGATGATTTTCTTGGCCATGTGCCAAAATCCTCTGACAAAACAGAGGCCCGCGGTGCATGCGACGTGTCCGGACGGCCGGCATGCGTCTCCCGCGTTCCCCAATGGGTGCGCCATAAGCGCGACGGGCATCTAGGACCATTGCGCGCCCCTGTCGAGTCCCATTCCGCAAGGAAAGGCTTTCTTCATCTTCATCGCCGACCATGCACCCCGCCCTTGACGGAGAGTGCAGCCTTGCGTGCCACCAGCCATGCCCTGACCCAGCGCCTGCTGGCCGCCTGCCCCAGTTTCTCGCTGCGCACGGTGCTGCTGGTGCTGTGCGTGCTGCCGGCCTTGGCCGTCGCGCTGCTGGGTGGCGGCTCCTCGGCCGTTTTCGTGCATCGCACGGCAGAACGCCAGGGCATGCAGGCCATTGGCCGTGACGCCGATTTCGTCGCCTTCGAAACCCGCCACATCGCGGAGACCTTGAAGACCAAGGCGCGCCTGCTGGCCGAACGCGTGACCATCACCCACGCCGTCGTCACCACCGATCCGCGAGGCGCGCGCGAGGCCCTGGCCCGCGCCATGGACAGCCTGGTCCAGACCCGCCACAGCCGGTATGCCGTGCAGCTGATCACGTCCGACGGCACGCTGCTCGCCGCCGCCGGTGAAGCGCCGACAGACCGCTACCTGGCATCACCCACCATGATCGCCGAGCTCGGGCCTTTGCTGCTGGTGGAGATGGGGGATGTGCCCGCCCTGGTCAGCGCCATGCCAATCATTTGGCAGGGGCGCCAATACGGCACAATGCTGGTCGCCGTCGCGCTGAACGGCCAAATGCTGCAGGACATCGCCGGCCTCAGCTGGGGCATGGTCATGCTGCACGAAGGCCGCGTGATCGGCGGCAATGTCACCGTCGCGGAAGAGGAATTGCAGCGCCGTTTCACCCTGTTGGGCGGCGCAACATCCGGCACAATCGTGCTAACCGGCGTGCGCTATGCCTTCCTGCTTCGCGACCTGCCGCTGCCCGGCACCCGGGTGCAGGCGCTGACGCTGTGGCCGGCGGCCGAGCTTGAACGGCCGGGCAATGTCGCAGTCGGCGCCATCATCCTGTCTGTCTTGCTGGTGACCGTGCTTGTGCTGCCGATACTGGCCTGGATCGGCGCGCGGCTGGGCCGGCGCATGGCCGGGTTGTCGGGCGCCATCCATGACCTGTCGGAAGGCAGGCGGCCGGAAGGCCAGGCCTCGCCCCCGCTATTCGTGCGCGAGTTCCAGGAACTGCACAACGCTGGCAGCACTTTCCAGCAACGCCTGGAAGAACGCGAACGCCTGAATGACCACGTGCGCTGGCTGGCCAACCACGACGCGCTGACGCGCCTGCCCAACCGCGTGCTGTTCCAGGACCGACTGGGCCAAGGCCTGGCCACGATGCGCCGCAGCGGCACGCCGATGGCGCTGATGGCGCTCGACCTCGATCGCTTCAAGGAAGTGAATGACACGCTGGGCCACGCCGCTGGTGACGCGCTGCTGCGCCAGGTGGCGGAACGCATCACGCTGTGCCTGCGCGAAGTGGACACGGTCGCGCGGCTGGGTGGTGACGAATTCGCGGTGATCCTGTCCGGCATCCAACGCGCCGAGGATTGCGAGGCGACAGCGCGCCGCATCATCGCGGCGATCACCCAACCCATCATCCTGGATGGCGGCAAGGCTGATGTAGGCGTGTCCATCGGTATCGCCATCGCCGATGCCGAGACCGACGAGGCCGAAGCCCTGCTGCGTGACGCCGATATGGCGCTCTACGCCGCCAAGGAATCCGGGCGCGGCACCTGGTGCTTCTTCTCCCCCGACATGGACGCCAAAGCGCGCGCGCGCCGCCAACTGGAAACGCGGCTGCGCGATGCGCTGACCAATGGCGCGCTGCACATCGCCTATCAGCCGCAGGTCAGCCTAGGCGACCAGCGCGTCATCGGCGCCGAGGCCCTGCTGCGCTGGACCGAAGCGGATGGCACCACGCATTCCCCCGCGGTGTTCATCCCGCTGGCCGAAGACACCGGGCTGATCGTGCCGATCGGCGCCTTCGTATTGCGCGAAGCCTGCGCCTTTGCGGCTGCCCGGCCTGGCCTGCGCGTGGCGGTGAATGTCTCGCCCGTGCAGCTGCGCCACCCGGCCTTCCTCAGCCATGTGCGCGAAGCCCTGGCCGCTGCCGCGCTGCCGCCCGCTATGCTGGAACTGGAAATGACCGAAACCGCCGCCTATGACGCCGGCCCCGCCAGCCAGGCGGCGCTGGAAACGCTGCGCGCCATGGGCATTGGCCTGGCGCTGGATGATTTCGGCACCGGCTATTCCAGCCTGGGCCATCTGCGCCGCCTGCCGGTGGACCGCATCAAGATCGACCGCAGCTTCGTGCAGGACATGGCGAATGACGAACAGGCGCGTGCCCTGGTGCGCGCCATGGTCGGCATGGCGCGCGCCGTCGGCGTGGGCCTGGTGGGTGAGGGCGTCGAAACCGCCGACCAGGCGCGCGCCCTGCTCGATGAAGGCTGCCGCGAGGCACAGGGCTTCATGTTCGGCCGGCCGGTCAGTGCTGCGGAATTCGACGCGTTGCGCGTGGCGGCCTAACCGCCGATCGCCTGGCGCGCCGCCGTCGCCAATTCATCGACCCGATCATTCATCGGATCACCCGAATGGCCCTTCACCCAGCGCCATTCCACCTGGTGCGGCGCGGCCGCCGCCAGCAGGCGCTGCCACAGCTCGAAATTCTTCACCGGCTCCTTCGCCGCATTGCGCCAGTTGTTGCGCACCCAGCCCTTGATCCAGCGATCCATCCCGTTGCGGACATATTCGCTGTCGGTGTGCAGCACGACCTGGCAGGGGCGCTTCAGCGCCTCCAGCGCCATGATCGCGGCGGTCAGTTCCATGCGGTTGTTGGTGGTGGCGGCATCACTGCCCGACAGTTCGCGCTCCGCGTCGCCAAAGCGCAGCACCGCACCCCAGCCGCCGGGGCCGGGATTGGGCTTGCAGCCGCCATCGGTCCAGATCTGCACCTCAGCCACCGATCGCCTCCGCGCTATCGGCCGCCAGGAAGAAGCGCAGCTTCCGCAGATATTCCAACGGGTCCTTGCGCGTGACCATGGCACCCGGCGGCGTGTTCACCCAATCAAACAGCCGCGTCAGCAGGAAGCGCAGCGCGGCCCCGCGCGCCAGCACCGGCAGCGCCGCGCGCTCCGCAGCGGACAATGGCCGCACGCGCTGATAGGCACGCAGCATCGCCGCCGCGCGCGTCACGTTGAAGGCGTAATCGGCATCGAAGCACCAGGCGTTCAGGCAGATCGCGACGTCATAGGCCAGCAGGTCGGTGCAGGCGAAATAGAAGTCGATCACGCCGGAAACACGCGGTGGTTCATCCAGGAAAAACACATTGTCCGGGAACAGGTCCGCGTGGATTTGCCCCACCGGCAGATCGCGCGGCCAATCGCGGGTCACCGCCGCCAGCGCCGCGTCCAGTTCCGCCACCAGGCCAGGCTGCACGCCATCCGCATCAGCGCGGCAGCGGTCCAGCAGCGGCGCCCAGCCGGCAGGCCCCAGCGCATTCGGGCGGCGCCCCGCAAACCCCTCGCCGGCCAAATGCAACCGCGCCAACGCATCGCCCAACGGCGCGGCATGTTCGGGGCGGATGCGCCGCGGCCAGATGCCCGGCAGGAAGGTGCAGATCGCCGCCGGCCGCCCGGCCAGCGCGCGCAGCGCCACGCCGTCACGGCCATGCACCGGCGTGGGGCAGGCCAGGCCCTGCGCCGCCAGGTGGTCCATCAAGCCCAGGAAATACGGCAATTCCGCCGGGTCCACGCGGCGTTCATACAGCGTCAGGATATAGTCGCCGGTGGTGGTCTTCACCGCGTAGTTGGAATTCTCCACACCCTCCGCGATGCCGCGAAACGCCTGCAATTCACCCAAGCCGTAATCCGCCAGGAAGGCACGCAACGCGTCATCGGAGACTTCTGTATAGACCGCCATAACGCGGTCCTAACATCACAGGATGTAGCGCGACAGGTCCGCACTGCCCGCCAAGGGCCCCACCTTGTCCCGCACCAGCGCCGCATCCACCCGCACCGCTTCCCCGGCGCGGTCCGACGCGGTGAAGGACACCTCCTCCAGCAAGCGTTCCAACACCGTGGACAGCCGCCGCGCGCCGATATTCTCCACCTTCGCGTTGATATCTGCGGCCATATCCGCCACCGCATCCACCGCATCATCGGCGAAGTCCAACGCCAACCCCTCGGTCGCCATCAGCGCCACATATTGCTTCACCAGGCTATGCTCCGGCTCGGTCAAAATCCGCCGGAAATCGTCGCGCGTCAGCGCCTTCAGCTCCACGCGAATGGGCAACCGCCCCTGCAATTCCGGCAGCAGATCCGAAGGCTTCGCCAGGTGAAACGCACCACTCGCGATGAACAAGATAAAGTCCGTCTTCACCGCCCCATGCTTGGTGTTCACGGTGGTGCCCTCGATCAACGGCAGCAGGTCGCGCTGCACGCCCTCACGCGACACATCACCCCCGCGCACGCCATCCGCACCGGACCCACGCGCGATCTTGTCGATCTCGTCCAGAAACACGATGCCGTTGTTCTCCACATGCCGCACGGCATCGCG
>JAAFHD010000063.1 GCA_013298245.1 Alphaproteobacteria bacterium | reverse complement strand
ATCCAATGCGGCGCGGGCAGTTCCGGCGTCAGCAGCACGGGTGCGGCGGGCAGCGCGTGGCACAGCGCGCAGAAGCCATGCGTGGCGACCGGCGCGTCCATCGGCATGTCGATGCTGCGCGTGCCATCCGGGCCGCAAATCTCGACGCGCCAGGTGTCCGCCTGCGCGCCTTGCAGCCACGCCATCGGCGCCAGCATGGTCTGCACCAGCAGCACCAGGCCCAGCAGCTTCAACAGACGTGGCGCGATGCGACGCATGGCGCGCGGCATATCACCGCGGCGGCGCAGCGTCACGCCGCCAGGTCGTATTCCACTTCCGGCGTGTAGCTCGCGCATTCGCGACCCAGATGGCTGCTGAACAGCGTAAAGCGGTCGATGCGCACCGGCGCCGCGCGGAACAGGTTGTGGCGCTGCATGAAGGCAGCGATTTTGGCGGGGTCAGCACCGTCGGTCCGCGCGAGCGTGACGTGCGGCGCGAAGCGTCGGCGTTCGGATTCCAGGCCCACGCGACGCAGCGCGTTTTCGATCTTGGATTGCAGCAGGCTCAGCGCTTCCGACCGCTGCGCGCCCACCCACAAAGCCTGCACACGGCCCTGGCGTTCGAAGGTGCCAAGCCCGCCGAGTGACAATTCAAACGGCCGTGCACGGATGCCGGCCAAGGCTTCATCCACGTCATGCGCCTGCCAGTTTTCGCAGGCGCCGATGAAGCGCAAAGTCAGGTGGTAATTCTCCTCCGGCACCCAGCGCGCGCCAGGGATGCCATGGGCGATGGTCGAAAGCTCATGCCGGATGGTCTCCGGCAAATCCAGCGCCACGAAAAGTCGCAAAGGCATGCGGCTCTCCTACCCGATTCGCGGAGCATTTTGCGGTGTGCGGGCCGTGGCGTTCAAGAGTCATGCGTGTGACGTGCTCACCGCACCCGTTCCAGCAGCCGTTCCACGAAGGGCAGAATGCCCTGGATCATCACGCGCACGCCTGCCTGGTTGGGGTGGATGCCGTCCGCCTGGTTCAGTTCGCGCACGGCGGCGACGTTTTCCAGGAAGAAGGGCTGGTAGATCACGGCGGGCCGCGCGGCCGCCGCATCGGCGAACATCGCGGTGAATTCGCGCCCGTAGGCCGCGCCCAGGTTGGGCGGCGAGATCATGCCCGACAGCAGCACCGGCAGCCGCGCGGCCTCCAGCCGATCCAATATGCGGTTCAGCGCCGCGCGGCTGGCCGGGATGGGCAGGCCGCGCAGCCCGTCATTGCCGCCCAAGGCCACGATCGCGGCTTGCGGGTTGTCGGCCAGCGCCCAGTCCAGCCGGGCCAGGCCGCCGGCGATGGTGTCGCCCGAAACGCCGCCATCCAGCACGCGCACGGCGTGGCCACGCGCGGCCAAGGCTGCCTGCAATTGCGGCACGAAGCCCTGGCCGGTGGGCAATCCGAAGCCCGCGGTCAGGCTATCCCCCAGCGCCAGCAGCCGCACGGGCTGTTGCGCGCGCGCAATTGCGGGCAACAGACTGAAACTCAGCGCGGCCTTTCCGAGCGCCGCGCGGCGACCATATGGACGGTTCATGGACACGTTTTCAGCACCCCCGGCTTTGATCGAAGCACACGACCTGCAGTTTGAGGTGGCGGGGCCGGCCGGCCGCGTCAACATCCTGCGCGGTGTCGATTTGAAGGTCGGCCCGTCGGAGGTGGTGGGCATTGTCGGGCCATCGGGCTCGGGCAAGACATCGCTGATGATGTTGCTGGCCGGGCTGGACCGCCCGACAGGTGGCACATTGTCCGTCGCGGGGCATGACCTGGCGCCGATGGATGAGGACGCGCTGGCGCGGTTCCGGCGCGAGGAAGTGGGCATCGTGTTCCAGTCCTTCCATCTGGTGCCGACCATGACGGCGCTGGAAAATGTCGCGATGCCGCTGGAATTCGCGGGTGACGAACACGCCTTCACGCGCGCCGAGGCTGCGCTGACATCGGTCGGGCTGGGGCATCGCATCACGCATTATCCCGGGCAGCTCTCGGGCGGGGAGCAGCAGCGCGTGGCGCTGGCGCGCGCCTTCGTCGCACTGCCCAAGTTGATTTTGGCGGACGAACCCACTGGCAATCTGGACCGCGCGACGGGCCAGCTGGTGATGGATTTGCTGTTCGACCTGCGGGAAAAATACGGCGTCACTTTGATGCTGATCACGCATGACCCGCTGCTGGCCGCGCGCTGCGACCGGCAGCTGCGGATGGAAGACGGCCGCCTGGTCGAAGACGTGACCCTGCGCGTGGCGGCGGAATAATGTTGGCCAATATCGCCTTGGGCCTGCGCCTGGCGCGGCGCGAATTGCGCGGCGGCGTGCGCGGCCTTCGCATCGTGCTGGCGTGCCTGGCGCTGGGCGTTGCGGCCATCGCCGCCGTGGGGTCCTTGCGGGCCGGTATCCAGGCCGGCTTGCAGGCGGATGGCGCGCGCATCCTGGGCGGTGATTTCGAAGTCCGCGGCGGCTACCAGCCCGTCCCGCCCGATGTCGCCGAATGGGCGCGCGCGCGGGGTGCGGCGGCTTCCGCCGTGCTGGCCACGCGCGCCATGCTGGTGGCTCCCAATGGCGAGCGCACGCTGGTTGAACTGAAACTGGTCGATGGCGCCTACCCGCTGTTCGGCGCGCTGGTGACCGAACCGCCGATGCGCCCCACGCCCGGCACGGTGCTGGTGGAACCATCGGTGATGGAACGCCTCGGCCTGCGCATCGGCGACGAAGTGCGCCTGGGCGAAGCGCGCCTGCGCGTCGCGGCCGTGATCGCCGAAGAACCGGACAAGGTGGCATCCCCCACCGTCTTCGGCCCGCGCGCGATGATCGCGATGGAGGATTTGGCGACCACGCAGCTCGCGCAGCCCGGCAGCATGATCAACCACGAACTGCGCTTCCGCCTGCCCGATGGCGTGGACAGCCGCGCCTTCACGCGCGAGTTGCGCGCGGCCTTCCCGGGTGCGCCATGGCGCGTGCGGCTGGCGTCGCAGGCCGAACCTGGCGTGAACCGCTTCCTGGACCGCGCGGCGGCTTTCTTGACGCTGGCCGGGCTGACCGCGTTGTTGGTCGGCGGCATTGGCGTCGCCACGGGCGTGAAATCCTGGCTGGATTCGCGCGCACGAACCATCGCCACCATGCGGTGTTTGGGCGCGCCGGCGGGGGCGATTTTTGCCACCTATCTGTGGCAGGTGCTGGCGCTGGCGGGCCTGGGCATCGTGATTGGTTTGGTCGCGGGCTTCGGGCTGACGGCGCTGGCCGCCTGGGCGCTGGCGGGCGCGCTGCCGGTGCCACCGGTGCTGCGGCCTTATCCGGAACCGCTGGCGCTGGCCGCCGTCTATGGGCTGCTGACGGCGCTGGCTTTCGCGCTGTGGCCATTGGGTCGCGCGCGGGAAATCCCGGGTGCCGCGCTGTTCCGCGACGCGACGCAACCCGCCGGCGCCTGGCCGCGCGCGTGGCTGATCGCGCTGAATGTGGTGGTCGCGGGCGCCTTGGTCGCGCTGGTCGTGCTGACGGCCGAGCAGCCGCGATTCGCGCTGGGTTTCTGCGTGGGCGCGGCGCTGGCGTTGCTGCTGTTTCGCTTGGGTGCTTCGGGCTTGATGGCGGCGGTGCGACGCCTGCCGCGCATCCGCAGACCGGCCTGGCGCCTGGGTTTGGCGAATTTGCACCGGCCCGGCGCGCCAACGCCGATCATGGTGGTGGCGCTGGGCATTGGCCTGACAACGCTGGCGGCCATTGCGCAAATCCAGGGCAATCTGTCGCGCGCCATCGGGAACGAAATGCCGGCGGCGGCGCCCAATTTCTTCTTCATCGACATCCAGCCCAACCAGGTGGAGCAGTTCGAACAGGTCGCACGCGGCAGCGCGTCGGTGCAGGAATTGCGCCGCGTGCCGTCCTTGCGCGCGCGCGTCGTCTCGGTGAATGGCGTGCCGGCGGACCAGGTGCGCGCGACACCCGAAACCGCCTGGGCTTTGGGCGGCGATCGCGGCCTGACCTACACCGCCACCATGCCGCCCGGCACGCGGCTGACCGCCGGCGAATGGTGGCCCGCCGACCATGATGGCGAAACGCTGGTCAGCTTCGATGCCGCCATCGCCGCGGGCTGGGGGATTGGCGTTGGCGACACCATCGCGGTGAATGTGCTGGGGCGCGACATCACCATGCGCATCGCCAATTTGCGGGTGGTCGAATGGCGCGGGCTGGGCATCAATTTCACCATGATCGCGTCACCTGGTTTGCTGTCGCGCGCGCCGCACACGCATATCGCCACGGTGCGCAATGACCCCGCGCAGGATGGCGCGCTGCTGCGCGCGGTGACGGATGCGCTGCCCAATGTCAGCGGTATTCGTGTGCGTGAGGCACTGGAGGCTGTGGCACTTCTGCTGGGCCGCCTGGGTGCCGCGCTGTCGGCCGTGGGGTCGGTCACGCTGCTGGCGGGCATGCTGGTGCTGGCGGGTGCCGTGGCCGCGGGCCAGCGGCGGCGCGTGCGAGAGGCGGTGGTGCTGAAAACCGTGGGTGCGACGCGGGCGCAAATCAGGCGCGCCTTCCTGGTGGAATTCGGCGTGCTGGGTGCCGCATCCGGCCTGCTGGCGGCGGCGGCGGGAACGGCGGCGG
The DNA here is from genome assembly GCA_013298245.1 of Alphaproteobacteria bacterium. Taxonomy (GTDB): domain Bacteria; phylum Pseudomonadota; class Alphaproteobacteria; order Acetobacterales; family Acetobacteraceae; genus Rhodovarius. The sequence continues at coordinate 7,923 of JAAFHD010000063.1, read as the reverse complement.
CCTGGGCGGTGGTGCGCTTCATCATGCGGCAGGAATGGGTGTTCCTGCCGGGCACGCTGGCGCTGACGGTGATTGGCTGCATGGCGATCACGCTGGCCTTTGGATATGCGGGCACGGCGCTGGCGCTGCGCGCAAAGCCGGCGCCGTTCTTGAGGAACGAATGACGTTGCCGCACGGCTTGCAGCAACCGGAGGCGTGAAGCGGATGGCACAGACCGACGAGGATTGGCTGCGCCGTTCCTACGCCGTCGCGCAAGCCGCGCGCGACCGTGGCGACCGCCCTTTCGGCGCTGTGGTCGTGGCCGGCGGCGCCGTGCTGGCCGAAGCGGGCAGCGAACAGGGTGCCACTGGCGGCGGCACGCTTGCGCATTCGGAGATGGTCGCACTGCGCCGATTGCATGAACTGGCCGTATCCCGCGAGACGCTGGCGGGTGCGACGATCTATTCATCCGGTGAACCCTGCGCCATGTGCGCCGCAGCGATTTTCTATTCCGGCATCGGCCGCGTGGTGTATGGCCTGCGCGCGGAGGCCATCGCGGCCGCGCGCAACGCGCAATCCCATACGGCGGGCCTGGGCCTTTCCTGCCGTGCCGTGCTGGCCGCCGCGGCCGCACCCGTTGCCGTGATCGGCCCGCTGCTGGAAGATGAAGGCGCCCTTCCACACAAAGGTTACTGGCGCCCTGGCGCCGCATGAATACCCGAGCAAAATTACCCCGTTGATATGGATTACCGGTTCTCCATATAATGGGGGTGTGAGAGGGCCTCTCGGCCCCCAACAGAAAGGGATTTTACGACCATGGCGTTCCAACCCGACTACCGCGGCGCAGCAACCGGCTGGGGCCGCGCTGCCGCTGTGGACGCTGCGGCCATTGATGCCGGCCTGCGCGCCTACATGCTGCGCGTCTACAACTGGATGGCCAGCGGCCTGCTGCTGACCGCGATCGTGGCATACGCCATCGCGTCCATCCCCGAGGTCTCCGCGCTGTTCTACAGCACCGTGCGCACCCCGCGCGGCCTGAGCGTGGCGCCCACCATCCTGGGCTATGTCGCGATGTTCGCGCCGCTGGCCTTCGTCCTGGTGCTGTCCTTCGGCATCAACCGCATGAGCAAGACCACGGCGCAGGCGCTGTTCTGGGTCTTCGCGGCGGTGATGGGCGCGTCGCTGTCCAGCATCTTCGTGGTCTATACCAAGACCAGCATCGCCAGCACCTTCTTCGCCACCTCGGCGATGTTCGCGGCGATGTCGATCTGGGGCTACACCACCAAGGCGGACCTGTCCCGCATGGGTGCGATCGTGATGATGGGCATCATCGGCCTGCTGATCGTGTCGATCGTCAACATCTTCCTGCAAAGCCCGATGATGGCCTTCATCATCGGCGCGGTGGGCGTGGTGCTGTTCTGCCTGCTGACCGCCTTCGACACGCAGCGCATCAAGAACGACTACATCGAGTACTCCTACGCGGAGGGCACCGAGGAAGCCGGCAAGCGCAGCGTGATGGACGCACTCGGCCTGTATCTGAACTTCATCAACATCTTCCAGTTCCTGATGCAGTTCATGGGCACGCGCAACCAGGATTGATCCTGCAAGCCTGCCAAAACATCAGCCCCGGCGGAGCAATCCGCCGGGGTTTTTTTATGCGCTGGGCATCAACCCGCCCGCCCGCGCGCTTCACCCGGCCGCGATGCGCGCGCCTGCAGCGATTGCCAGATCGCCGCATCCCGCCCGTAGAAATCCGGCCGCACCTCGATCGCGCGCTCGGCTGAGAGGAAGGCGGTCTGATAGACCAGGAACACCGGGATGGGACGCGCCACCGGCTCTTCGCGCGTTTCCCCCGTCGCCACCCTGGCCTGGATGTCTTCCAGCGACGTGTCCATCAACAGTGCCGCCAGTTGCAGCGGGTTCTGCACCCGGATGCAGCCATTGCTGATGCGCCGGTTCGCCTGCCCGAAGATGCTGCGGTCAGGTGTGTCGTGCAGATACACATCGAAGCGGTTGGGCATGTCGAACAGGATCGCGCCCAGCGCCGAGTTCGGGCCGGCCGCCTGCTCTGCCTCGCCATCCGCGGTCAGGGTGATGTTGCTGCGCGCCAGATACCCCGGGTCCGCCTGCGCGCGCGGGATGATGGAGCGGCGCACGATATCCTCCGGGATGACCCAGGGCGGGTTGAAGACGGCGCCGTTGATCGTCGTCTGAAATTCCGGGCTCTGCATCGCCGCTACATCCGCGCCCACCACGACGCGGGTGGTGAAGACCGCCTGGTTTTCGCGGAACAGCACCAGACTGTGGTCCGTCAGGTTGACCCAGATGCGGTCGGCCGGAAGCCGTCGCGGCAGCCAGCGTTGCCGCTCGAGGTTCACCGCCAGCAGGCGCAATTGCTCGGCCATCGCCTGGTCCGTCCGGCCGGTTTCGCGATCGCGGCGCAAGACCTGGCGCAACGCCTCGTATTCCGTGCTGCGCGGGGCGAGCTGTTCGATCGCACCGGCCGGATCATGGCCGTCGAGTGCGGCCCGCAGCGCATAGGCCGCGTCCACCGGCTCGTGCGCCAGTGCTTCGGTGTCGCGGCGCCGCGCGGGTGGCACGCCGCCACCGGCCAGCGCCTGGGCATAGGTCAGCACGGCGTGTGACAGCAGCAACTCCCGCTGCGGCGGTTGGAACTGCGTCAGGCGCTGCAACAAGGCGCCGCCGAATCGATCCGGGTTCAGGCCGTGATCGGCAGCGCGCAGCACGGTGGCGGCCAGCGCATCGGCGTGGGCGGGGTGGCTGTCCCAGGCGGTGGCGTAGCCGCGCGGCGCGTAGAATCGGCGCAGCAGCGCGCCATCGAGTGTTTCGCCCTCGATCACGGGGTCGGCGCCGTTGCGCAGCGTGGCCAGGGATGCCTGGGCAGGCTCGGCGGGCGGCGGGGGCGGGCCATCCGCTGCGGCGATGGGCGTGCTGACGCCTGGCGCCGCTTGATCTTGCGGCACGCAACCGGCCAGCGCCGCGGCCCAGGCCGCGCTGCCCGCCAACACGCCACGCCGGCGCAACACGGCCGGCGCTGTATCTTCATCGCGGTTGCGCGGCGCGCCTGGCTGCGGTGTCAATTCCATGCCATTCCCTCGGTTGGCGATCAATAATTTGACAGCATGGGCAAACTCAGTGTTCGCTGCCACTGTCCGGGACCCACAAAAGGATAAACACACGATGACCGACAATTCCACACCGATGACCCGCAAGATGGTTGTTCGCCGGTTTGGCCTCGCTGCCCTGCTCGCCCCCGTCGTGCTGGTCACCGCCTGCGCGCCGCAGCCCGCGCCGGTGATGGTCGCGGCACCCGCCCCGGCTCCGATGCCGGCACCCGCCCCGGCGCCCGTGCCGATGCGTCGCCGCCGCCCGCGCGGCTGAGCTTCCGCGGCTTCCGACAACCCTAGCCCCGGCCAGACATGACCGGGGTGACGGGGGTTGAGGCATCCATTGCCGTCCAGTAGTTTGCCGGCAGGCGCGGGCGTAGTTCAGCGGTAGAACGTCAGCTTCCCAAGCTGAATGTCAGGGGTTCGATTCCCCTCGCCCGCTCCATTCGCCCAAGCCGTTTGGTGGCGTCACACCAATCCATCCGGCTCCAGCACCACAACCGGCTCACCCGTGCCCAGCACGCCCACCGCCGACAGTGCTGGCATCGCCGCCAGTTCCGGGTGCAGCGGGCGCAGCAGCAGGTCAGTCCGGCGCTGCACGCGCGCCACGCGCAAGGCCAGCGCGCCTGTCGCGCGTTCCAGCAAGACCGTGCCGCCGGCCGGCGCGGGCGGCAGGCCAAGTGCCGCTTCCAGCGACAGCAGCGTGGCACCTTCGGTCGCCTCGTCCGGCCCCAGCACCTGGATCACCCGCGCGGCCGGCAGCCCGTATGGGTGCCCGCCCGCTTCCACCAGCAGCACCGGCTGCAGCGCGGCGCTGACCGGCAGTGTCAGCGTGAAGGTCGTGCCCTCACCGCGCCGACTGGCGATCAGCATATGGCCGCCGGCGCGGCGCACCGCGTCATGCACCACATCCAAGCCCACGCCGCGGCCGGACAATTCCGTCACCACCTGCTTGGTGGAAAAACCTGGCCGCAGCAGCAGGCCGTGAATTTGCGCTTCGGAAAGTCTTTCTTCCGCGCCGATCAAGCCGCGCGCGACGGCGGTGGCGCGCACCACCTCCGCGTCGATACCGCGCCCGTCATCGCTGATGCTGATCCGCACCTGGCCGGGCAGGCGTTCGGCGGCGACGCGCAGCAGCGCTTCCGTGGGCTTCGCGCCGCGCCCGCCTGGCGATTCGATGCCGTGGTCCACCGCGTTGCGGACCAGGTGCAGCAAAGGGTCCGCCAGCAATTCGATCAGGCTGCGATCAATCCGAACATCCTCGCCGTCCAGTTCCAGCCGCACGGGTTTGCCGGCCCCTTCGGCCACGCTGCGCACCGCGCGCGGCAGGCGCTGGAACAAGGTGCCCACCGGCACCACGCGCAATTCCAGGATCGCCTCGTCGAATTGCCGCATCGACAGCGACATGCGCGCATCCACCCGTGCGACGCGATTGCGCAGCGCATTCAACTGGCCGGACGCACCGCCGATCTGCCGCGCCACCGCGCCTGACAAGCGGTGTTCCAAGCCTTGCAGCATGGCGATGGCAGCGGGGCCTGACGGGTCGCGCAGCGCTTCGGAAAGTGCCGCCGCCGCCGCACGCACCTCGGCCGCCAGCCCCAGAATATTGTCCACCACGTCCTGCCGCACGCGCAGCGTCGGCACGATCGCCGATGCCGGCCCGGCCTGCACCTGTGCCGTCGCGGGTGAGAGCGACACCACATGCCGTTGGTCCGGGTCCGCCACTTTCAGCGCGGCACGCAGGCCTTCCAGCGGCGTGGCGCTGGCCAGCAGCAGATCAAGCTGCGCGCTGCCCGGCACGGGGATGCTGCCCAGCACGTCGCCTGCGCCGCGCAGCCAGAATTCCAGCGCTGCCTCTTCCTCTGCCGCACCGCCGGTGTTGGCGCGCACGCGGAACAGGCCCTGCCCGGCATCGAGCGCCGAGATGGCGCGGCGCGCGGCATCGGCCGACAGGCTTTCGGCGAAATCCGCGGGCAGGCGCGCATCGCGCATGATGGCCACAGTGCCGCCCGGCCAGGCGCCGGTTTCCAGCGCCGCGCGCCAATCGGGCAGGGCGGCGTGCAGCAGCGCTTCGGCATCGGGGTCACCGGCGCGAAAGGCCAGGTCCTGCCATTGGCGCAGTGCTGCTTCGGCGACCGGGTCGGTCGTCGCATCGGCGGCGTCGCGCGCGGCGATATGGCTGTGCGGTGCCGCGGCCAGTGCTGCGAAGGCGGCCGCGGTGTCGCGCGCGGGCGGTGCTGGTGGCGCATCGCCGGCGGCTTCGGCCAGCAGCGCAAGCATGGCCTGCAAACGGCCCAAGGCCGGCGCATCCAGCGCTGTTTCCAACAAGGCGGCCAGGCGATGCAGCCCGATCTCCCGCGCGGCGGCGGCCAGTTCGGGTTGTGCTGCGCCGCGCGTGATGTCGGGCATCGCTTCCAACAACAGCGACAGCAGCGTTGCCTTCAGCGGGTCACCGGCTGGTTGCGCCGCGATGGGCGCGGGCGGTGCCGTGGGCGTTGGTGCTGCTAGCAGTTTGGCCAAACCTGCTAGCACATCGGGCGGCGCGGGCAGGTCGCAGGCTTCGTCCAGCAATGCGGCGCGGGCGGCGCGCAGCGCATCGCCGGCGGCCAGCAAAGCGGGTGCGGCGGCGCGCAAATCCAGCTTGCCCTGGCGCGCGGCACCCAGCGCATCCTCCGCGCGATGCGCCAGCGCCTTCATGCCCGATGCACCCACCGCATCCGACATGCCCTTCAACGAATGGAAGGCGCGGAACAATGCGTCGATGGCGGGCCGATCCACGGCACCCTGCGTCAGCGCGCGTTCGATCGCGTCCAGGTGTTCTTCGCTTTCGGCGGCGAATTCGGCGCGCAGCGCGTCATCCAGCATTGGGCATGCCTGGAGCATGATCCGCGCAGGCGGAATCGCCGAAGCGATCGATCATGGTCTCACAACTCCGGCGGATTGATCCCGTGATGCGGGGCCAAACCGCAGCGCCAGGCGCGCGGCGCGCAGCACCGCGTGGCCGCGGCGTTCCGCCATATCCAGGCTGAGCGCGCCTGATGGCTTGGCCACCACGCCAGCCGCACCCAGGCGCAGCGCGGTCAGCGCCACATCGCTGCCCGGTTGCGCGGCGGATGACACCACCACCACCTCGCCCGGGCCGGTCAGCGCCCAGCGGCGCAGACGCCCAGGCCATCAAGCTTCGGCATCTCGATATCCAGCAAGGTCAGCGCGGGTTGCAGCGTGGCCATGGCGGTCAGCGCGGCCTCGCCATCCTCGGCCTCTCCCACCAGCGCGAAGCCGTCATCGGCGGCGATGATGTCACGGATGATGCGGCGCATGGTCGGGCTGTCATCGACCACCAGCACGGATGCGGCCGGCGCTGCACCGCGCAGGATGGCGTCCGCCATGCCGGCCAACTGCGCGGGCGGCGTTGTGTCGATCAATGGCGCGAGTGCTTCGGCGCCAGGTGCCTCGGCCAGCGCGCGCAAGGTGGCGGCGGCGCGCGCATCACCCGCCGCCAGCGCCGCGCAGGCGGCGCGCCATTCGGGCAGGAATGCATCCAGCAACTCGGGGTCCATGGGCTGATACTGCACGCAAAGCACCTTGTTGCGCCACGCCTACCGCGCGCGCGCCGCAAACCCCGCACCACCCACGACCAGCGCCAACGATGCGGCAAGCGTCCAGCTCCATGCGGCATCGCCGGCCAGCACCAGCAGCAGCGTGCTGGCCACCGGCACCGCATAGGAGATGGTGCCAAGCAGGCGCGGATCGCCGCGCTTCATGCCGGCATCCCACAGAAAGAAAGCCGCACCCACCGGCCCCAGCCCCAGCAGCAGAATGCCAAGGCCCTGCCGCGCATCCGGCCACACCCAGGCTTCCAGCGCGGCATGCGCGACCAGCCCCAAAGCCGCGCTGGCCAGGCAGAAGCCCACCAGCGCTTCTGTCGGCACCGCCTGCATGCGCTTGGCGGTGACGGAATAGACAGCCCAGACGCATGCGCAACTCAACGCGCACAGAAAACCGAACCAGGCCGCGGGGTCGAATTGCGCGCCGCCACCCACCAGCAGCGCGCAACCGGCGAAGCCCATCGCGACGCCCGCCAGGCGCGCTGTGCCCAGCCGCAAACCCAGGATCGGGGCCGAGAGCAGCACGATCAGCAATGGCCACAGATAGTTCAGCAGATTGGCCTCGACCGCGGGTGCGAAGGCCAGCGCGGCGAAATACAGCGCGTGGTAGCCGAACAGCCCGCCCACCCCATGCGCCCAGGCCAGCGGCGGTTGGCGCAGTACCGAAAGCCTGCCGCGCGCGGCCAGCCAAGCGGCGCCGACACAGCCGGCGATAGCGAAGGACAGCGCCGTCAATTGCAGCGGCGGAATGCCCGCGGCCATGCGCGTCAGCACCGCCAGAAACGCCCACAGCACCAGCGCGCCGATGCCGGCCGCCGTGGCCGTCATGGCTTGGCGATGACCAGCGCGACGATGATCGCGAGCAGCCCCAGCACCACCCAATGCAGGTTGCGGAACAGCGGATCGGGCCGCCATGCGGCGTCGGTGGCCAGGCGGCGCAGGCGGCCCGCCAGGAAGCCATGCAGGCCGGACATCACCACGACCAGGATCAGTTTTGTCGCCATCCAGGCCTCGCGCAGCCAGCCGCCACTGCTGGCCAGATAGAGGCCGAGCGCCCAGGTCAGCAGCATCGCGGGTGTGGCCAGCGCGGCGAAGACAGCGCGTAGCGGTGCCACCGCGACGCCACGCAGCGCCAGCATCGGCATCACGATCATGCCGGCCATCCATGTCGTCATGGCCAGGATATGCGCGGTCTTCAGCAGTGCCAG
>JAAFHD010000062.1:8552-12558 GCA_013298245.1 Alphaproteobacteria bacterium | reverse complement strand
TTCACTGTCACCTGGAACCAACCGGCCCCTTCCTGGGATGCGCCGTTGAAATCCGGGTTGACCGGGAAACCGAGTTCGCGCGAGGCCTCGATGAAGGCCGCGCAAATCCTGTTCTTGTCGCGGATATCGCTGACCGCGAGCGGGCCATCGCCGCCGTGGTGTTCATCGCCGCCGCGTTCATTGGCCTCAGCACGTTTGAAGAAAGGCAGCACATCCGCGTGGCTCCAGCCGGTGCAACCCAGTTGGCGCCAATGGTCGTAATCGGCCGCCTGGCCGCGTACATAGGCCAGGCCGTTGATGGCGCTGCTGCCGCCCAGCACACGCCCGCGCGGCCAGGGGATTTGGCGGTTGTTGAGCGCGGCTTCGGGCGCGGTCTGGTAGTTCCAGGACAGCGTCGGGTGATACATCGTGCGCGCATAGCCCACGGGCACATGCAGCCATGGGTTGGTGTCGCGCGCGCCTGCTTCCAGCAGCAGCACGCGCGCACCCGGGATTTCGGCCAGGCGCGCGGCGACGGCGCAGCCGGCGGAACCGGCACCGATGACGATGTAGTCTGCTTCCATCGGCGCAGTCTGCGCGCGTGTGGTGTGGGGTCAACCGGTTGACGTGCGCGCCGCGCGCGCCTGCAATCCAGTCCATGGATGCATTGGCGATGATCGTCGGCCCCGGCAATGTGCTGACCGACCCAGCGGATACGCTGCCCTATGGCACGGATTGGCGCGGCAATTCCGCGGCCGCACCCGCTGTGGTTGCGCGGCCCGGTAGCACCGCGGAGGCCGCGGCACTGCTGCGAGAAGCGGCGGCCCAGGGCATGCGCGTCATCCCCGCCGGCGGCCGCACGGGGTTGGCCGGCGGCATCGTGCCCATCGCGGGCAATGCGCCGGTGCTGACGATTTCGATGGAGCGCATGAACCGCATCCGCATGGTGGACCCGATCGACATGTCGATCGCCGTCGAATCGGGCTGCACGGTGGAGGCTGTGCAGAATGCCGCCGCCGAGGCGGATCGGTTGTTCCCGCTCTCCTTCGGCGCGCAGGGTTCGGCGATGATCGGCGGCGCGCTGTCGACCAATGCGGGCGGCATTCGCGCGCTGCGCTATGGCACCGCGCGCGACCTGGTGCTGGGGCTGGAAGTGGTGCTGCCCGATGGTCGCGTGCTGGACGATATGCGGCGCGTGCGCTGGGGCTGATCACGGCCGCATCCCTGAAACTCTATCCGCCGATGCGCGTGCGGGAGACGGCCTTCGTCGCGGTCGAAACGCCCGATGCGGCGCTGGCGCTGTATTCGCGCATGCAGGGCTGTGGGGCGGAGCTGGTGGCGTTTGAACTGTGTGGCCAGCGCACCATTCAGTTGACGGTGCAGAACGGCCCGCGGCTGCGCGCGCCGGTGCCGTTGGTGACACCGTGGTTCTGCATCATCGAAATCGCGGCCGCGCATGCTGCGGCACCGCTGCGCGGCATCATGGAAGACACGCTGGCCGCTGCGATGGAGGCCGCCGAGTGCACCGATGTGATGATCGCGGAGAACGAGGACACGCGCGCGATGCTGTGGCGCATGCGCGAAAGCACGCCCGACAGCGTGCGCCAGGCGGGGCCTTCGGTGCCGACGGATACCGCGGTGCCGGTCTCGGCCGTGCCGCGCTTCATCGCGGATGTGGAGCGTGAATCCGCGGCGCGTTGGCCGGAGGGGCATGTGATGGCGATCGGCCATCTGGGCGATGGCAATATCCACATCAACTTGCAGGCGCCGGGGCCTGATGTGGCGCGCGCGGAATGGTACGCGCGCGCCGCTGGTTTCGATGAGATGGTGAACCGCCTGGCCGTGGCTGCCGGTGGCAGTTTCAGCGCGGAGCACGGCATCGGCACCGGCAAGCTGAAGGCGATGGCGGCGATGAAGGACCCCATCGCCATGTCGGTGATGCGCAGCATCAAGGGGGCGCTGGACCCCGCGGGCATGATGAATCCGGGCAAGCTTTTGCCCGGCGCGTAGTCACTCCGGTTCGATGCCCGCCGCGCGGATCGCCTGCGTCCACTTCACGGTTTCGCTGCGCATGAAGGCGGCGGCTTCGTCGGGTGTGCCGGTCATGATCTGCATGCCCAAGGCTTCACCCAGCCGCGTGCGCAGCGTGGCATCTTCGCCGGCACGGCGCAGGGCCAGGTTCAGGCGCTGGATGGCCACGGCCGGCGTGCCGGCGGGGGCGACCAGCACGAACCAGGCGAAGAGCTCGTAGTTCGGCAGGTTGGCGGCTTCGGCGACGGTCGGCACGTCGGGCATTTGCGTGCTGCGTGTGCGCGTGGTCACGCCCAGCACGCGCAGCTGCCCGCCCTGTGCCGGCGGCAGGATGACGGCCTGGTCGGCGATGAAGACATCCACCCGGCCGGCGATCAAATCCTGCACCGCGGCGGGCGATGCGCGGTAGGGCACATGCAGCATGCGCACGCCGGCCATGGAGGTCAGCATCTCGGACGCCACGCGCTGGGATGCGCTGGCGGAGGCGTAGCTGACGCCCTCGGGGCGGGCGCGCGCGGCGGCGATCAGATCGGCCAGCGTGCGGTAGGGGGAATTGGCCGCGACCGCGACCAGCAGCGGCACGGAGGCGATGGTGGAGATGGGCGCGAAATCCGCCTCCATGTTGAAGGGCACGCGGCGGAACAGCGCGTTGGCGGCGGCGTTGGTGGAGTTGGTGCCGAACAGGATGGTCATGCCGTCGGGGGCGGCGCGCGCCACGGCCTCGGCGCCGATCAGGCCGGAGGCGCCGGCGCGGTTTTCGACCACGACCGGATGGCCCAGGGTTTCGCGCATGCGGTCGGCGAACATGCGGGCCACCGTGTCGGTGGCGGAGCCGGCGGCGAAGGGGACGATGGCGCGCACCGGGCCGGGCGGCCATTCCTGCGCGGCGGCCGGCAGGGTGGCGAGCGCGGGCAGGGCGAAGATGGCGCGGCGTTGCATCATGTGTCTCCTCAGGTTCCGCGCGGGATAGGCGGGGTGCGGGGGGCGCGCAAGGTCATCAATGCAACGCCGGCCATGACCAGCGCGGTGCCGGCCACCGCCGCCAATGGAAACGCCTCGCCCAGCAGGAAGACGCCGATGGCAGCCCCCACCGGCACGCGCAGATAGGCCTGGGATGTGGTCGCGACCACGCCCAGCGTGCGCAGCAGGCGGAACCAGATGACGGATGCCGCGGCGGTCGAGAAAAACGCCAGGCCGAACAGGCCAAGCCAGGCCGATGCGCTGGGTGTCGCGTTCCATGGCGCTTCGAAGATCGCGCCCAAGGGCAGCAACACGCACAGCCCCACGCATTGCGCGCCAAGCGCCGGCACGATGGGGTCCTTGCCTTCGAAATTCGACAGGCCCGTGTAGCCCGACAGCGCGAAGAGCGCGCCCGAAAACACGATGGCCAGCATATGCGGCAGCGACCCGCCCCCCAGCCCCTGGTGGCCGACAATGGCCGCGACGCCGGTGATGCCCAGGCACACGCCCAATCCCTTGCGCCAGCCAGGCGGCTCCGCGCGGCGGAACAGAAAACCCAGCAGGAAGGCGAAGATCGGCGAGGTGCTGGCCAGCACCACCGCCAGCGCTGAAGCCACTTCCTGCGACCCCCAGGCGATCAACAGGAACGGCGTGACCGTGGCCAAGGATGCCTGGATGCCGAAGGCGCGCCACGACGCTGCGTCCCTTGGCATGGTGATGCCGCGCAGGCGCATCACCACTGCCAGCACCATCGCCGCCAGCGCGCAGCGCAGCCCGATCAAGGTCAGCGGCCCGAAGCCCTGCACGCCCAGATGGATGAAGGCGAAGGACGACCCCCACAGCACCGCCAGCACGCCCAGCAGTGTCAACTCGAAGCCACGTCTTTCCATGTGGCCCATGCTTGCCCATCTGACGTGGCAGGCCCATACCCAAGGCCTAATTCAACCCGGAGGAACCGGCATGCCCGCCGTGCCCGACATCACGCCCGACGCCACCTGGGACGCGCTGCGCAGCAACCCCGCCGCCGTGCTGGTCG
>JAAFHD010000062.1:0-8542 GCA_013298245.1 Alphaproteobacteria bacterium | reverse complement strand
GGTCGATGTGCGGACCGATGCCGAATGGAATTTCGTGGGCGTGCCGGATGTGTCGGAAGCGGGCAAGCGCGTGGTGCTGATCCCGTGGCAGGTCTATCCGTCCATGCAGGTCAACGCGCAGTTCCTGGACCAATTGGCCAAGGCGGGCGTGACGCCCGAGAACGAGGTGTATTTCCTGTGCCGTTCCGGCGCGCGCAGCATGGCCGCCGCGATGGCCGCGCAGGCTGCGGGCTATGCGCGCGTGTTCAATGTGGCCGACGGGTTCGAGGGGCCGGTCGGGCCTTCCGCGCATCGGGATGTGGCGGGTTGGAAGGCGTCTGGCCTGCCCTGGATGCAGCGCTGAATGAACGACGGCACACCCCTGCCGAATGAAGACGCGCTCACCACGCTGATCGGCCTGGTGCGCGAGGATATGGCGGCGGTGAACCGCCTGATTGTCCAGCGCATGGACAGCCAGGTGGTGCTGATCCCGCAGCTGGCGGCGCATATTGTCGCGGCCGGTGGCAAGCGCATGCGGCCGTTGCTGACCTTGGCCACGGCGCGGATGTGCGGGTATCGGCAGGGCCAGCGGCATGTGTGGCTCGCGACCTGTGTGGAGTTCATCCACACGGCCACGCTGCTGCATGATGATGTGGTGGATGAGAGCGAATTGCGCCGCGGCCGGGCGTCCGCGAATGCGCTGTTCGGCAACAAGGCCAGCGTGCTGGTGGGGGATTTTCTCTTCGCGCGCGCCTTCAAGCTGATGGTGGAGGATGGGTCGCTGGAGGTGCTGGATATTCTCTCCGGCGCGTCCGCCACGATCGCCGAAGGCGAGGTGCTGCAGTTGATGACGCAGAACGACATCACCACGACCGAGGCGCAGTATCTGGAAGTGATCAACGGCAAGACGGCCGCACTGTTCGCGGCGGCCGCGCGGCTGGGTGGTGTGGTGGCCGATTGCGACGCGGCGCGGAAGGATGCGCTGGAGGCGTACGGGCGCAACATCGGCGTGGCGTTCCAGCTGATCGATGACGCGCTGGATTACGCGGCCGATGAGGCGGTGCTGGGCAAGACGGTCGGTGATGATTTCCGCGAGGGCAAGATCACCCTGCCGGTGCTGCTGGCGATGGCGCGCGGCGATGATGCGGAACGCGAATTCTGGAAGCGCACGCTGGAAGATCGCGAGCAGACGGATGCAGACCTGGCGACCGCGCAGGCCTTGATCGCGCGGCATGCGGCGCTGGCCGATACGGTGGAACGCGCGCGGCAATATGGCGAAGCGGCGCGGGCGGCCTTGGGCGGCTTCGCCGATGGGCCGGAACGTCGTGCGCTGGATGGGTTGATCGATTTCTGCATCGCCCGCGCGCGGTAAAGTTTTTACAGTTTCACAAAGCCTGTCGGTAAAAGGCTTTCAGCTTCCCGCGTGGGGCGGGGTTTTCCGGCTTCACTTGCGGCCGGCGCATCGGGCATCTCTGGCGGCAGGAGATCAGCCCATGCACACCAGCCGCCGCGCCATTCTTGCCACCCTGCTTGCCACGCCGGCGATCGCCGCGCCCTGGCGGCCGGAGCGTCCCATTGAACTGACCGTCGGCTTCGCGCCGGGGGGCGGCACCGATATCGTCGCGCGGCTGTTTGCGCGGCATCTGGAAACGCGGCTGGGCGTGCCGCTGACGGTGGTGAACCGGCCCGGCGCGGGGTCCGAACTGGCGATGGCGCATGTGGCGCGCGCGCGGGCGGACGGGCATGTGATGGCGCTGACCAATATGCCGGCCTTCGTGACGATTCCGGTGGAGCGGCGCGCGCAATACAACCTGGACAGCTTCGCCTTCATCGGCGGCATCATGAACGACCCGACGGGGCTGGTGGTGCGCGCCGACAGCCCCATCCGGGATGTGCATGACCTGGTGCGCCGGGCGCAGGCGGATCCGGAGGGGATTGTGGTGTCCACCTCCGGCATCGGCACGGATGATCATCTGCTGATGGCGATGATTTCGCAGGCGACCGGCGCGCGCTTCACGCTGGTGCATTTCAACGGCGCGCCAATCCAGCGCAACAACCTGGTGGCGGGCCATGTGCAGGTGAACACCATGTCGGTGGGCGAGGTGATGCCGAACCCGGATGGGCTGCGCTTCATCGGGCATGCGGGGCGCGATGCGAGCCGCTTTGCGCCGGCCGTGCCGACGCTGGCGAGCATGGGCCTTGAGATCGAGATGTATTCGGAGCGCGGCCTGGTGATGCCCGCGGGCACGCCCGCGCCGATCCAGGAGCGCATGCGCGAGGCGGTGGCGGAGACTGCCGCCGATGCCGCGACGATTGCGACCTTCGCCGCGCAGTTCATCGAGCCCCGTTACGAGGATGGCCGGGCTTGGGAAGCGCGGATGCGGAATACCCAGACGCGCTATGCCGATTTGTGGCGGCGCGCGCCTTGGATCAATGCATGACGACGCAGTTGCGCCGGGTCTGGCGATTGGAAAATTCGTCTGAATTGCAAGATGTTATCATATTTCATCGCGATATCGTGATGAACTTTCGGGCTAGCGTTGCCGTGAGCACTCCCTAGGTGAGTCTCACGGACAAGGGAGCGCCGAGGGACATGCCCAGCGTCAAGCAAACCATCGCGTCGCCATCATGCGCGGCCTCGTCGCCTGAAGCGATCCAGGCCTGCGTTTCCATGCTGGCGGCCGAGGCCTTCGAGCTTGGGCATCACCGCGTGGCGCAACTGCTGGCCGAGGCTGCGGCGGAACTGTCCCGCCCGGCGATCTGGAAAGCGTCGCCTGCGATGTGATCAGCGCTGGCCGAAGGTGAAGGAGCCTGGCATTGCCGCGGGTTCCGCGGCCGCCGCGGGCGGCACCTGGGCTTGGCCATCCTTGATGCGCTGGTCGATCTGCTTGACCAGCGCCAACAGGCTGTTGGTCAGCGACGGCAATTGCACCAGCGGCACCATCAACACGCCCGAGGCTTGCGGCTTCCCGTCATCCCCCATGCGCGCCAGGGTGATGCGCGCCACACCGTAGTGGACGCTGGCATCCAGAACGCCATCGGCGAATTGAACAGTCTTCTCTGACATGGCTGGCCCCGCTTTCCCGCCCGGCATATGCGCCGGACGGGTTGTTGCCAAGCCCGTTACTGCTCGTGGAAGGCGCGATGCAGGCTGTCACGGATGGGTTGCGTCATATACCGCCAGAAGCTGCGCTGGCCAATCATCACATGGGCTTCCACCGGCATGCCGGGCACCAGGAAGACGGCGGGCAGGCGGGCCAGTTGTTCTTCATCGATTTCGACATAGGCACGGAAATAGGTCTGGCGCGTCGCCTGGTCGGTGGTGACGTCAGCGGCGACGAAGGTCACGCGGCCATGCAGATAGGGCACCAGGCGCTGCTTGAAGGCGGGCAGGCGGATTTCGGCCTGCAGGCCGGGATAGACCACATCGATGTCGAAGGGCTGCACGTTCACTTCAGCGACCAGGCGGTCGCGCACCGGGATCAGGTCCATCACGGGGTCACCCGGGCGGATGGCCGCACCCACGGTGAAGTGGCGCAGGTTGACGATGGTGCCGCCTTCCGGCGCGGTCAGTTCGCGGCGAACCGCCACGTCCTGCGCGGCGCGGATGCGTTCTTCGGTCTCCGCCAGGCGGGCGGCCACTTCGCGTTGTTCGGCCTGGACTTCCTGCAGGCGCTGGCTGCGCACCTGTTCCATCCCGCGTTCGGATTCCGCGATGCCGCCTTCGGCGCGTGCGATCTGGCCGTTCAGGTCCACGATCTGGCCGTCGAGGCCGGCGAGCGCGCGTTGCAGCGCCAGCAGTTCCGGCAGGCGCGCCAGGCCTTGGGCGACCAGGCCGCGGCGCATGACCTCTTCCTGGCGGATCAGCTCCAGCTGGCGGCGTGTGGCGGCCAGTTGGCCCTGCGCGCCGCTGATGACGGCCTGCTGCTGCGCCACGCGGGTTTGCAGCACCAGGGTTTGGGACATCAGCGCGGCCTGGCGCGCCTCGAACAGGGCGCGCTGGCCGGCCATCACTTCCGTCGCGCGCGCATGGCCGCTTTCGGTCAGTGCGGTGGGGAAGCGCAGTTCATGGCCGGCGGCTTCGGCATCCAGGCGCGCATCCTGGGCCAGCAGGCCGAACATCTGGGCGCGTAGCGCGTCCAGCGTGGCCATGGCCTGGATGTCGTCAAGGCGCATCACCACCTGGCCGGCTTCCACGCGGGTGCCGTCGCGCACCAGGATTTCACGCACGATGCCGCCTTCGAGGTGCGCCAAGGTGCGGCGCGTGCCTTCCACCTTGATGACGCCGGGCGCGATCGCGGCTTCGGCCAGCGGTGCGGTCACCGCCCACAGCATGAACCCACCGAAGAAGCCGATCATCACCACCAGGCCCAGGATGATCGGCATGCGCGTGCGCGGTGCCTTGGCATCCAGGATGGGGTCGAAGGGCAGGTCGATGGGCGCGCGCCGGGGCGGCGGCGGGGGAACCGGCGCGGGGGCGGCGGGGCGGTCGATCACATCGGACATGTCATGCGCCTCCCTGGGCTGCGGCGGGTGCGGGGCTGGGCAGGCCTGCGGGGCGCGGCGGCGCCATCAGGCGCTTGAGCACTTCGGCGCGCGGGCCGAACATCTCGATCGCGCCATCCTTCAGCAGCAGCACCTTGTCGACACCCTGCACCAAAGCAGGGCGATGGCTGACGAGCACGACGGTGGTGTCCTGTGCCTTCAGTTTTTCCAGCGCGCGGGTCAGTGCTGCCTCGCTGTCGCCGTCCAGGTTGGAATTGGGCTCGTCCAGCACGATCAGCTTGGGCCGGCCGAACATGGCGCGTGCGAGGCCGATCAACTGGCGTTGGCCACCTGACAGGAAGGTCCCGCCCTCACCGATTTCGGTGTCATAGCCTTGCGGCAGGCGCAGGATCATCTCGTGGCAGCCGGCGATGCGCGCGGCTTCGAACACCTCTTCCGGCTCCGCCTCACCCATGCGGGCGATGTTGCGGAAGACGGTGCCGTCGAACAGTTCCACATCCTGCGGCAGATAGCCGACATGGCGGCCGAAATCCTCGCGCTGCCACATGAAGACATCGGCGCCATCCAGGCGCACATGGCCTTGGCTGGGTTGTGCGACGCCAATCAGCATGCGGATCAGCGTGGTCTTGCCCGCGGCTGACGGCCCGATGATCGCGCAGGATTCGCCCGGCGTCAGGTCGAAATTCACGCCCTTCACCATCGGCACGCCCTGGCCGGGGAAGGCGAAGGTCACGCGCTCGACCGACAAGGCACCCTTGGGGTCGGGCAGCGCCATGCCATCGGGGCGCATGCGCGGCATGGCCATGAAGGTTTGCAGCCGGCGATAGGATTGGCGTGCCGCCACCAGCGATTTCCAGCCGCCGATCAGCTGTTCCACCGGCGCAAGCGCGCGGCCCATGATGATGGATGCGGCGATGGAGGCACCCGCCGTCAACTGCTGCATCAGCACCAGATAGGCGCCAAGGCCCAGGATCGCGATCTGCACCGCAAGGCGGATGAACTTCGTCATCCCCATGATCCAGGCGGCGCGGTCGGCGGCGCGGATTTGCGGCGGCAGCATCGCCGACACACCTTCGCGCCAGCGCGCCACCACGGCCGGCAGCATGCCCATGCTGTCGATCACTTCGGCATTGCGGCCGATGGCGTCCGCGCGGCGCTGGCTGGCCATGGCGGCCACATTCGCTTCCTTGAGCAAGGACGCGGTGATGATCTCGTTCAGGATGGTCAGGCCGAACAGCAGTGCTGCACCACCCAGCGCGATCCAACCCATGACCGGGTGCAGCATGAAGATCACGGCGAGATAAATCGGCACCCAGGGCACGTCGTAAATCGACAGCATCGCCGGCGAGCCCAGAAACCCACGGCAGATCGCCAGGTCGCGCAGCGCCTCCATCCGGTATGGGCGGCCCTTCAGCTGCGATTCCAGCGCGCGCGAAAAGCCTTCGGGCGCGACGCGGTTTTCGATCCATTGGCCGACGCGCTGCATCACCGTGCTGCGCACCGCTTCCAGCAACGCCAGGATGGCGATGGCGAAGACGGCGATGACCGTCAGGTAGATCAGCGTGTCGGTGTTGCGGGTGGCCAGCACCCGGTCGAACACCTGCATCATGTAGATGGACACGGTCAGCTGCAGCAGGTTCGCCACGCCCGAAAACGCGCCCACCACCATGAATTGCGAGCGGCAGGCGGCCAGCGCCTTGGCGATCGGCGTTTCCTTCAACGGATTGGGCGCGAACAGCCCCATGCGCGGCGGCATCATGACGTCAAACACCTTACCAATGCGCGCGGCATGGTTTGTCCTTCCTGGTCTTTGCCCGTTTTGGGCATCGGCACCGAATGCGGCAGATTTTGCCGGTCATCGCGGAACCGTCATTCGCATCAAATCCTTTACCGGAAATGAACGCCCCCGGCCATCATCCGAATGGGTAGCAGCCCGTCTGTCTCGCGAGCGTCATGAAGGCGGCGGGTTGTGTCGTGAATTGTCGGGCAATGTCGCCGGGCGGAACACCACGAAGCGTGCGATGGCGAAATTGATGAACATGCCCGCCACCGACCCGGCCGCGACACCCAGAACGGGCCAGGCGCGCACCGTCTCGGTCCCCGCGACCAGCGCGGCATAGGTGCCGTAATTGGCCACGAAGCCCAACAGGTTCAGCGCCACGAACACCCCCCATTGGCGGGCGGCGGGTTGGTCGCGTGCCGCATCGCGGAAGGTCCAGGCGCGGTTGACCGCCCAGGTGGTGCTGGCCGCCGCCAGATAGGACACCACGCGCCCGCCATAAGGCCCCGCACCCGCCCACAGCATCAGCAGCAGCACCGCCGAATCGACCAGGAAGCCCAGGGTGCCGACCACGCCGAAGCGCAGGAATTGTGTGATGAGTGCGCGCATGAACCAGCCTTATGCCGCCCGCGCCGTGGCGAAAAGCGGGCGGGATGGTTGCGCGCGCGTGGCAGGCCACGCAGGCTTGGCGCATGGATATCGGGCTGATCGGATTGGGGCAGATGGGCGGCGCGATGGCGCGGCGCCTGGTGGAATGCGGCGTGGTGCCGCGCGTGTGGGATGCAGCGGCTGGCGCGCGGGCGCGCGGCCCGGGGCGCGTGGCGGATGGGCCGGCGGGGTGTGCCGCACCCGTTGTGATCCTGTCGTTGCCCGATGCGGGTGCGGTGGCCAGCGTGCTGGTCGCGCTGCTGCCCGCGATGCCGCCGGGTGGGGTGGTGGTCGATACCTCGACGCTGGACCCGATGGCGGTGCGGGAATTCGCGGCGCGCGGGGCGTATCTGGACGCGCCGGTCTCCGGCGGGCCGGCCGGCGCGGCGGCGGGAACGCTGGCGATGATGGTGGGCGGTGACGCGGCCGCGCTGGACCGCGCGCGCCCGGCGCTGGAGCACCTGGCCACGCGCATCATCCATGTGGGCGGGCCGGGGGCGGGGCAGGTGGCGAAGCTGGTGAACAACCTTCTGGTCGCGACGCACCTGGCCGCCGCGGGGGAGGCGCTGCGCCTGGGTTCGGCGGCTGGCGTGCCGCCCGAAGCGCTGCTGCCGGTGATCAACGCAGCCTCCGGCCGGTCGGCCGCGACCGAGGTGAACTGGCCGCGCTGGGTGCTGCCCGGTGGCTTCGGTTCGGGCTTCACGGCGGGGCTGATGCGCAAGGATGTGCGGCTGGCCTTGGGCCTGGCGGCGGCGACCGGCACGCCGCTTGGCACCTGTGCGGCGGCGGCCGCGGCGTGGGAGGCGGCGGCGGTGCCGGACCAGGAGGATTTCAACCGTGTCTCGGCCGTGCTGGCAGGGCGGGGCTGAGCGCTATGCCAATGCGACCAGGGCCATTTCCGGCGATCGGTCGATGATCTTCAGCAAGGCCCGCGCCGGGCCGGCGGGAAGGCGCTTGCCCTGTTCCCAGTTGCGCACCGTGTCCAGCGGCACGCCGATGCGTGCGGCGAAGGCGGCCTGGGTCAGGCCAGTGCGCCGGCGCACGCGGCGCGCGAAGCTGGCGGTCTGGGACAGGGCCGCCGCGTCGTCCTGTGCGGCGTGCAGGGCGATCATCGCCTCGGTCGTTGCATCCACCCGGGCGGGGTCGATGCGGCCGGGCGGCAGGGCGTCAAGCGTCACGCGTTGCTTGGGCATGGCGGGCTGCCTCCTTGGCATTGGCCTTGCGGGCGGAAATCACCCGCAGCACGTCGCGGCGGGGTGTGTAGACCAGAACAAAAGCGCGGCCTTCGATGCGGCCGAGGACGCGGAAACGGGGCTCCCCGTAGTCGAAGCGATCATCGCGTTCCACCAGGCGGCGCGGGTCCAGGAAGACGCGGATGGCATAGGCGAAGTCGAAGCCGCGCGTGTGGAAGCAGGCATCGCTTTTCGCTGCGTCCCACTCAAAGCGCATGCGCGATACATAGGCCAGAGGCCTAGTCCATGACAAGCCCGGAGTATTCGCCATGACCGCCCGCGACATCCTCGCCGCCCACCCGATCAGCGGTGCCGGTGCGCCCTTCACCCTGCACGACCCGGCAACCGGCACGGTGATGGCGCGCTACCACGCGCAGGACGGCGCCGCCGCCGCGCG
>JAAFHD010000061.1 GCA_013298245.1 Alphaproteobacteria bacterium | reverse complement strand
GGCCAGGCCATCTCCGGGCTCCGCCGGAGCAGCCGGCATCTCGCACAGCCCGTGCCCCGGGTCCGTGCGAAGGGTACCATCCGCAAAGGTCGCCGAGGTCAGAAGGGGGGGCCGCGGTGATGGTGCTGATGCAGGGCTGCCAGCTGGAGAACTGGCCGGAGGCGGATCGTGAGGCTTGGGTCGCGGCGAATACCGAAACCGATGATCCCTGGGATCATCAAGGCACGGCGCTGCGGCTGCGGCCGGCCACCCGGCGGAACTATACCCGTGTCTATGGCATCTGGTTGGCCTGGCTCGATGCGACCAGCCAACTGTCGACCAGCGAACTGCCCGGCCAGCGCGTGACGCCCGAGAGGGTCCAGGCCTGGATCCGTCATATGCAGGCCTGCGAGCGCACGAACGGCGTCATCAAGCTCTATCTGATGAGCCTGCACGCCATCATGCGGTTCATCGCGCTGCAGACCGATACCCGCTTTGTGATCTATCCGGGCGGCCGTTCGGTGCATGAGTTGTTCCCGACCAAACCAAAGCCCTTCGATCCTCATGATGCGGCCGATATGCTGGCGCACGCGTTGCGGCGGCATCAGGAGGGGCTCGCTCAGTCGCCGGGGCGCCGTCGTTGGGTAGCGCTGCGGGATGCCGCCATCATGTCGGTGCTCTACTGCCGCGGGACGCGTGTCTCGAACCTGGCTGCCACCCGCATCGGCGTGCATCTGCTGGTGGAGCCTGATGGGGAGTACCGGCTGAGGTATCCGGGCAGCATGACCAAGAATGGGCGCAAGCTCGAATATGGGCTGCCCCCCGAATGCAACCGCATCATGCATGACTACCTCACCCTCAGCCGGCCGCACTTCAGGGGCGCGGATCGGACCGACGAGCTGTGGATGGGCGTGCATGGGATGGCGTTGACCCATATCGGCGTCACCGGCGTGTCCCGGCGACGGAATCAGGAATTCATCGATAAGCCCGAGGGTCCGCACATGGCGCGGAAATGGCTGACGGAGACGGCCAGGCGCCGCTCGCCCGAGGCCGCCTTGGACTGCGCGGAGATGTTGGGCCATTCGATCACGACGGGCGTTCGGCACTACAGCGCTGCCCAGGATACCCATGCCGGCATCCGCCATGCCCGGCACATCTGTGAGCTGCGTCACGCCCTGCAGGGTGTCGCGGAGAGGGCCTTCGCTGAACGGGGAGCGGTTGATGAGGCGGGGTAGCGGCATGGGCTATCCGCCATTGGCTCTGCTGACCGCAGTGACCATCTCACGGGGTAGATTGTCGCGCCCTCTCGACGGGACTGGTGACCTATGCGCCCTTTGATCTCTGCCGCAGCCCCCCGGGTGGCGCTGTACGCGCGCTTCTCATCCGACCAGCAGCGCGACGCCTCGATTGATGACCAGATCCGGGTGTGTCGTGCGCGGGCTGACCGCGATGGCTGGTCTGTTGCTGAGGTGTTCACGGACTATGCGGTGTCGGGAGCGACGGCGCAGCGCCCTGGCTTTCAGGGGTTGATGGCTGCGCTGCGTGCGGGCCGGATTGATGTGGTGCTGGCGGAGAGCCTGGACCGGCTGAGCCGAGACCAGGAGCACATTGCAGGGTTCTTCAAGCAGGCGAGCTTTGCCGGCGCGCGGATCGTGACGCTGGCCGAGGGTGAGGTGTCGGAGCTTCACGTCGGGCTCAAGGGCACGATGGGCGCGCTGTACCTCAAGGATTTGGCTGACAAGACCCGCCGCGGGCTGGAGGGCCGGGTGAGGCAGGGCCGCAGTGGTGGCGGCCTGTCCTACGGCTATCGCGTGGTCCGCGGCCCGATCGGGCGAGACGGCGAGTTCGAGCGCGGGTTGCGTGAGATCGACCCGGTCCAGGCCGCGGTGGTTCGGCGGATTTTCGACGCATTCGCGGCCGGAGACAGCCCGATCGCCATCGCCAAGGCCCTCAACGCGGAGGGGGTGCCCGGACCGCGCGGTGGTCCGTGGTCGGATGGTGCGCTGCGGGGTCATGCCCGGGTCGGCACCGGCATCCTTCGCAACGCCCTGTATATCGGCCGTCTTGTGTGGAACCGCCGCCGCTGGCTCAAGGACCCACATACAGGGGGCCGCGTCGCCCGGCACAATGATGAGGCAGCCCTGGTCGAGGAGGAGGTCCCCGAGCTGCGGATCATTCCCCAGCCCGTATGGGACCAGGTGCAGCATCGGCTGTCCGCAGTGGCACGGCCTCAGGGCTTGCGTGACGCAGCACCTGGCTCGCAGGCGCTGTGGCAGCATCGGCGGGCGGTAGCGCTGTTGAGCGGCAAGGTCGTGTGTGGCGCCTGCGGCGGCGCCTATGCCACGAATGGCAAGGATTACATGGGCTGCAAGGCCGCGGAGCGGCAGGGAACCTGCCAGAACCGTACCAGGATCAGGCGGAGCCGCGTTGAGGCACAGGTGCTGGAGGCGCTGGCAACGCGCCTGATGGAGCCTGATGCTGTTGCTGTCTTCGTGGGGGAGTTCACGGCTGAGTGGAATCGGCTTTCGGCGGCGCGCAGCGGGGAGGCAGGGCTGCGGCGGCGGGAGCTGGATCAGGTGGAACGCCAACTCAACGGGTTGATCGATGCGATCGCCGATGGGCTGCGCGCACCAGGGCTGCAGCAAAAGCTGGATGGCTTGGCCGCACGGCAGGAGGCGCTGCGCCGCGAGCTGGCATCCATCGAGATGCAGAGCCAGGCGCCGCGGCTGCACCCCAATCTCTCGGAGATCTATCGCCAGCGCGTCTCCTGCCTGCGGGAGGGTTTGGATACTGGTGGCGGGCGCGAGGTTCTGGAGGCGGCACGTGCGCTGATCGCACGGGTTGAGGTTCACCCCGCTTCTGGGGATGGCCAACAGCCCCGGCTGGAACTGGTGGGTGAGATCAGCGCTTTGCTGTCCGCTGCTGGCGTGGAAGGTGTTGGCGGAAATACAAAAAGCCCGCTGGGTTTGTCCAGCGGGCTTGATGTGTTGTGTGGTTCTGTATTGGGTGATGCGGGGACAGGATTTGAACCTGTGACCTTCAGGTTATGAGTTCGTTGCCGGCATCTACGCCGGTTCACGTCAGATAGCGCCACGACATCACAATCCCATATTCTACTTGCATTTTTCCAGTAGCTCTGGCGATCTACCTACGCCATTGATCGCCCGATTTCGCCGCCGTGTGCTTCCGCAGTGCTTCCGGAAACACCTGCGGCACCCGCCGGAGACCACCATGCCCAAGCTCACCAAACGCACCCTCGACGGCCTTAAGCCCCGTCCCGATGGCAAGGACCTCTTTGTCTGGGATGACGACATGCCGCGCTTCGGCGTGCGGCTCACACCCGCCGGGCGCGGCAGCTACCTGGTGCAATACCGCACCGCCGATGGCGGCCAGCGCCGGCACAGCTTCGCCAAGCTCGGCATCACCACGCCAGACGAAGCACGCGCCACAGCGCGCCAGCTTCTCGCCGCCGTCGATCGCGGTGAGGACCCTTCGCGCGAGCGCGCTGACTATCGGCGCGCGCCGACTGTCTCCGAACTCGGCGCGCGCTTGCTCGCCGAGCATGTCGCTGTGCGCTGCAAGCCATCCACGGCCGCCGAATATCGCCGTGCCGTCGAGTTGTTCATCAACCCCGTGCTCGGCACGATGAAGGTTGCTGACGTCAAACGCGCCGACATCGCAGCGCTGCATCACAGCGACCGGCATCGGCCCTACCAGGCCAATCGCACGCTCGGCGTGCTGTCCAAGATGTTCGCACTGGCGGAGATGTGGGGGCTGCGATCGGAGAACACGAACCCATGCCGCGGCGTGCCGAAGTATCGTGAGGAAAAGCGCGAGCGCTTTCTGTCATCCGACGAGTTCCAGCGGCTCGGCGCGACGCTCGCACAGTGCGAGCGCGAAGGGAGCGAGAGCGCGCATGTGGTTGGCGCGATCCGGTTGCTCGCGCTGACCGGTTGCCGGCTGGGGGAGGTGCTCAACCTCCGATGGGAGCATGTGAGGCCTGGCGCACTCGACCTGCCCGACAGCAAGACGGGCGCCAAGCGCGTCCCGATCGGCGCCGCGGCAGAGGCAGTGCTGCAAGCGATACCCCGACTGGATGGCAACCCGTTCGTCATCGTCGGCGCCAAGCCCGGCGCTCGGTTGCAGGATATCCAACGGCCATGGCGGCGCATCCGCGCGCGCGCGGGTTTGCCAGGCCTTCGCATCCATGACCTCCGACATTCTTTTGCATCCGCCGCGGTGTCGGGAGGCGAGAGCCTGCCTATGATCGGCAAAATGCTCGGGCACACCCAGCCCAACACAACGCACCGCTATGCGCACCTGGCCGATGATCCGGTGCGGGCGTCGGCAAGCCGTGTTTCGAATGTGATCGCCGATGCGATGGGCGTGACCGGCATGACTGGCAGCGCAGCCCATGGCGAGGCAGATGCCGCATGAACCTCGCCGTTACGTTACGTTTGGCCCGGGCGTTCCTGGGATGCAGTTACGTATCGGCGAACCGGTGAGCGCGCCGCCTATGCCCGCCAACACAACGAACAGGTCTGCGCCGTATACGGGCGCGCAACTGAATGCGCTGGCGACCAGCCACGACATCCCGGACGGGCCGGCGCGGCACGCACTCGCAACCTGGCTTCAGCAGGCCGGCGAACTCTACCACGCGCTCAAGCAAAGCGATGATGCGACGGATCAACGTCTGGCGCTGGCAACTGACATGCGCCGCGTCGCGCGAGCCGCGTCCACGCTCGCCGATGCGCTGGCGCGGCTCGCCCCTCAGGGAACGGCACAGCTGCGCGCCGTCGCGCATGCCGCCGCGATGTCGGCCTCGCAGCATGACCTCCGCGCAGATGGACCAGATGCTGTGGTTGTCGCTGACGGCGCGGCGCTCCTCACTGGACCGCAGCCCGAAACCTATCGTCCGATCGGCTGGGATGCCGAATGGGGCGCGCTCGCTGCAACAGGCCTGGCCACCAATGCCAAGCGACTGGCCGACGCACTCACAGCCGGGCGCGCGGGCCGGCCCGGCACACCGAACGCGTTGCGGGTATGGGTCGAGAATATGCGCGGCTTTTGGGCGGGCGTGCTCGGCCGGCCCTTTACCTTCGACGCGCACAAGGGCCAGGGCGTGACGGCGGCCTATACATTCTGCCGCGATGCGCTGGTGATCCTCGACCCTGCGGCGCCAATTGGCGAGCTTTCCACTGCAATCCGAAAGACGCGCACGGCAGCACGCAAACGAGTTGGCGCTCGCACTGGCAGAAATCCCCCCTCCGACTGACCCAATTTCTGCCAGCGGTTCTTGCTGACAGGGCGGCGCACATGCCCTCAATAGGCGGCTCATCGAAACACAGCGACAAGGAGCGCGCTCGATGGGCAAGACAGCAGTGACGGCGATCGCAGGCGGGCGTGGTGAGGCGGCAACCGATCCGTTGAACGAGGAGCGGATGCTGAGCGAGCGCGATGCCGCCGCTTTTCTCGGATTTGGCGAGCGCGCATTGCAGAACTGGCGGTTGCGCGGCGGCGGGCCGCTATTCGTGAAGGTCTCGGCGCGCGCGGTCCGCTATCGTCTCTGCGATCTTCGGCGCTGGTCGGCTGAGCGACTTCGCGCGAGCACATCCGAGCAACCAGGCGCCACGTCACAGCGCTGAACGCCGCGGCTTCATCGCAAGCGCATCACCGCCATGCGCGGGGGAGCGAAACCTCCCGGGACAGGCGCCGGAGAGGGGTCAAGGGCCTTCTCGGGAACCGCCCGCAGCCCCGCAGGGGCGGAGGGGGGCGGAAGGCCCTTGAGGCCTCGGAGGCGCCTCACCATCGCAGCAGCGGGTGCGGAAGAGAGCGGGCGTAGCCCGCGAACACCCGCGCCCCTGCCTGCCGGCGAGGCCGGGGGTGCGGGGGCGGCGCCCCCGCGTGATCCGCGGCATACCGGCGACCGATCCGAGACCAATGACCGACGCCCGCGGCGCCGGACCACCACCGAACCACCGACACTGACGGCAGAGGCGCTGGACCGCGACATGACGGGCGTCGCCAGCGACCCAGCCGCTTGGGCCGCAAGCCGGCGGGCGTCGGAGGAACTCGACGCGCAAACGGCTGAGATGGCTGGCAAGCTGGAAGCGGAAGGGATTGGCCCATGGCGTGCCGACCGGCGCGGCGCCAAGGTCATGTTGGTTGGCGCGGTCACCGGCGAGCAACGCGAGATGGTGCCTTATCGGGAGCTGCGGTTTCTGCCATCCGTTGCGAAGCGCGAGCGTGCGCCCATGCTTCGCACACTCACCTACTTCCAGCGGCATCATCGGCTCGGGCCGTATTTGCGCTTTGCGGTGGTCACGACTGGGGCGCGGGTGCCGTTTGGCGGCGATCTGCGAGGCACGATTGCCGCCCTGCACCGGCGGATATCGCGCTGGGCCAGTGAGGCGAACACACGCTTCAACATCGCCGTAGTGTTCCGCTGCACTGAGTTCACGGTGGATGCGGCGCTCACGTTCCACCCGCATGCGAATGTGCTCTACGCGCCACGTGCGCTGTTGCCGGCTGCGCAATGGGCAGAGTTTCTGAGCTGGTCGGGGGAGTTTCTCGGCGCGCATTGGGAAGACAATGGCGTGCTGAACAAGCCGGAAGAGGCGCTGAAGTATGCCTTCAAGCCGGCTGACACGGCGCGGCTGACAGCGCCGCAGCTGGCCTGGCTGTTCCATCAGCTGCCGCGGCTGAAGCTTGCGCAGCCGATGGGTGAATTTGCTTCCCTTGCCAAACAGTTGGAGTGCAAAGGCGAGCGTATTCGCGCGGTGCGAAACCGGTCGGGAGGTGCTGGGCTGTGTCGCGTCGCGGTGCGCCAGCGCGATCGCGCCGCGCGAGCGAAGACGGCAATACCGACGAAGGACGGCGAGAACGTCATCCTGGCGCACACCGCGCCGGCGGCCATGGCATGCCCGTTCGCCGAGCCGGGATTGCTGGTGCGGAACTACACGGCGCAGCCGGTAACGGAGGCAGGGCGTAGGGGCTTGGCGATGATCCTGGAACGCCAAGCGCAGGCGCGACGGCATTGGGATGCCAATGGCGCGCCTTCACCGGAAAAGGCGATGGAAAATCATTCCAGCGAGGCGGTTCAGCGGCTACGCTGAGCAACCCACGCGGGCGGGAGTGCCCAGCGTGATCGGAGGCGCGGAAGCGGGTGCAGGGTTTCAGCATAGTCGACTGGCGTTCGCGGCCGGCGCGGCGGCTACTCGCTGCTGAATTGCGGCCGGACGGACAGCGCGCGGCCGGTCGTGGGAGCGTGCGAGTGGATGCGGGCGGATGGTGTCAGGCACTGCCAACGATGCCGGGCGCGCAGCGCCCCTTTAGTGTTCACACTACCAGGCCAACTGTCCGGCGCATGAGTGCGACGGCAAAGGAGAGCGACCGGAAATGAACATCGAAAGTTGGCTGGCATTTGGCTTTGGTGTCGCCTTCGCTTCGGCATTGTTCGTCACCGGGCTAGTCCTGATATTCCGCAAAGAGGACCCACCACCCTTCGCGGCCTGGCTGTTGCGCGTGATCATGGCGCTGGCCGCGGCTGGCTTTGGGGCCGTGGTGCCAGGCATGTTGGGCGTTGAAATGAACGCCGGTGGAGTGATCATCCGAGCGACCGCTGGATTCGGGCTTTTCGTGTTGGTCTATCTCGTCACACCGAAGCCGCCAGGTGATAGAGGCCCGACGCAGAATGTGATCGGCAATCGCGCGAAAGGCGTGCAAGTGACCGGCAACAACAACAGCACGCATGTCAGCTGATCCTGGCGGCGGCGGCATGTTTGGTCGGTTACGGCGCTTGTTCTCACCAACAGCGCGTCATCCGACGGCACCCCAGCAGGCCAACTTCGGCAACGGCGTGGCGTCGCAAGTGGTTGGCGATAACAACATTACAAACATAAGCCATACAACAACTGTTGTGATGCAGGCGCCGCAATGTCCGAGCACCACGCTGCGACTGATTGAGGAAGAGGCGCGGCTCGCCTTAGCGACTATTCGCAACCATGTGAACGGCAAGACCTATCCGCGCGAAGAAGCGCTTCGAGAAGCGCAGAATTCGACCGCGGTTGCTACGTTCCTCTCCGGATTGCCAGGCACCGGAAAATCCGCGGTGCTCCGAGCCTTGGCGGAGTCGGCACTAACAGTCGGCCCGACGCTCGTCCTCAAGTCCGACAGGATCGCTGGGCGGAACTGGCGCGACTACGCCACGCGAATGGGCTTTGGTGACGAAGGCCTCGCCGATTTGCTGGTCGAGCTCTCAGCGACCGGGGCCAACGCCATTTTCCTGGATGGCGTCGATAGGGTCGAGCGTGAAAGCCGCGATGTCGTGCGTGATGTTTTAGTAGCTTTGCTCGAGGTTCATGAACAGACTGGGCTGCGCGCAGTTCTGACAATGCGCGGCGATGCTTTTGAGCCACTGCAAACTTGGCTCCCAGAGGAACTCCTGAAGATTGGCCGCACACGGATCATTACAGTTGAACCGTTCGATGACAATGCGTGCCAAGCCATCATTGCCGATGTGCCAGCCCTACGGCCTCTCTTGTTTGCTGACAACAGAGTGAGCGAGGTCGCTCGTCGCCCATTTTTTGTGGCCGTGCTCGCCAAAGCGGCGAACAGCATGCGTGACGCGGCCCCAACCGCCATGTCCGAGAGCGATCTCGCTGCACTGTGGTGGACCAGCGGAGGCCTGAGTGCGGAGGGACACGACCGCATGCTTTGTCAGCAGACGCTGCTGACACTGGCTGAGGCTGGGGCGCCGAGGCTGGGGCGCCGTATGTCGATGGCGGGCCTCGATACCAGGGCCGTGCAAGAACTCTGCACGGACGGTGTGCTCGAAGAAACGAGAAGCGGCCACGAACTTGGCTTCACGCATGATATCTTTTTCGAATGGGC
Organism: Alphaproteobacteria bacterium; assembly: GCA_013298245.1. GTDB lineage: Bacteria > Pseudomonadota > Alphaproteobacteria > Acetobacterales > Acetobacteraceae > Rhodovarius. The sequence goes on along the minus strand of JAAFHD010000061.1, from coordinate 3,817 downwards.
ATTTTTGCAGTTGCTCATCCGCAGTGGAGAGCATTGGCCGCAGCAGATAGCACGCGCGGGCGAGCCGCCTGCGCTTGGCAGGCCAGTCGAACTTCTATCGCAATCAGTCCTCGAGGAAGCCGCAGGCTCAGCCTGGAGCAGCTATCTCATCGCTCTCGAACGCACGAATATGCGGCCGCAATGGCGACGCGCTTGGCTGTTAGGAGTGTTCGGCAGCGCCAGATTCGTTGAACATGAACAACAAGTTGAAGACCTCCTCTTCGCCAACGGTGGAGACCTGTTCCGCCGGGTCGTGCTCTGGTTCCAGGCCGACCGCGCGCAACCCAATCCGTCTGTCCTTGAAGGAAAGTCCGGCAATACAGATGTCGATGTGTCGACCCGAAGACGAATAGCGGACGCTCTCGCCTGGCCGTCAGACTTGGGCACTTGGTCCAGGTTTCTCAATTTCGTGCTGCGAACTGTGACGCGACAAAGCCAGGCCTGCCGGCCCGCTGTCGTAGAAGCCTTCAGTGTGTGGCAAAATCTCTTTCGTCACCACGGACTCAGCAACCCGATCTCGCATCGCATCTGTGAGGTGGTAGAAGAATGGCTGAGCGCCATAGAGGCTTGGCGCCACGCGGACAGCTTCATGGAGCGCCCGGATAACTGGGCAACGTGGTCCAGCGACGCCATTGACGGGTTAGAGACGAAACTTCGACGCCTGCTTCTAACGGCCGGCTCTGCTGAGAATGCCCGGGTCGCCGGCTACCTCCGCAGCGTGGCGGCGCGGCGGAAGCTTGCCCGAGCCATCTTCGACGACGTGGCATCGTTTGCTCCACTTCTGGTGCGACAAGGGCACGCAAGCTTACTGCGTCAAATCACGCTTGCGGCCTGCGTCCGGCCGACGCCAGAAGAGGAAGCGGAGGCCGATGCTCGCACCACCAGCCGGCGCTTGCACTACCGTTCGTGGCATCACGACTGGCAGCGGCTAGCCATTGATCGGCAGGTCGGCTTTTTTCCGCGCTCGCCCTTGCGGCCACCCTTCCCTGCCTTGTTTGAAGACGCTCCCGGCGAGGCCCGCCAGTTGGTTCGAGAATTGGCAAATCACGCCTGCACGGCTTGGCGGCAGCTGCACCGCTTGGACCACGATCGACGCGCAACTCCTATCCCGGCGCTTATCCAATGGCCTTGGGGAAGCCAACAATTCTGGGGAGACAGTCAGACGTATGTATGGCCCAGAGGCGTCTGGGGACAGGACGTCGTCGGCTCTGGCCTCATGGCCCTTGAGGCGTGGGCTTTGAAGGCGCTGCAAGGCGGCAGGCCAGTTGATGAAGTGATCCGGGACGTCGTTGACGGGCACGAATGCAACGCAGTTCTGTCGACCACGGTGTTGCTGAGCCTCGTCGCTTCTCGGGGCACAGGAACCTCAGGCTCGCTGTTGGCATCACAGCGCGTATGGCGCTGGGACGAATATCGTTTTCAGCAGGATTTTTCGAGTTCTGCCAACCTCATTGGCTTTTCCAGTGCGAACGACGCAGCGCACTTCGATGCGGTCAAAGCGCTGAACGATGTTCCGGCGCGAAGGCTGGCCATGAACTATCTGGCCATGACACTGGTGCTGCGAGACGGTCAGCCAGGCGAGGCCGCACGCAATGCAATTACGCAATTCCCTCAAAGTCTGCCATTCGAGACTGAGGAAGAGGCGCAATCATCCGACATATCCGACGCCCTCGCACATCAAGCAGCAGAACGCGTGCCGTTGGCATCGAGGGCGCACTACAAGGCCGAACCTGCTTCCGAGCCTGGATACGTGAAGATCAGCTTTGACGATCCGACGGCGCAGGAGCCGTCGCGCATAGCGAGGGTAGAGCAAGCAGAGCAGTCGATTTATGTGTTCAACTTGGCAGCCTGGGCTTCCACAACCCTCGACAAGAGTGAGGCCATCAAGCGCGAAACATATGATACTCGGCTTGCTTTCGCCCGGAGCTTAGATCGCCCAACGCTCTTCGATGCCCCACAAGCCGACGCGGCATCTCCACCAATCGCAGGGGCCGTTGCCGCCACGGCCGCGGCGTGTCTGGCGCACGCCGTTGATCTCTCCGAAGACGCCGTAGGGTGGTGCCGAGCGGTGGTTCTTCGAGCCGGTCGTTTACCCGCATCGGATGACGATCATGACGCCCCGTATATGAAGCCGGTGTTCCACCCGGTCGAACTCGCGGCCCGCGGCATTGCAGGTTTTGCCCTACGGGAAGTAGCCAACGAAACCGAGCTGGATTGCTTGCTGAGCGCTTGCGCTCATCCCACCGAAGCCATCGCACTTGTGGCCACTGAGGCGGCCGTCAGCTTGCACGAGCGATACGCGCGGCATGCGTGGGCCGCGTTGAGCATGTGTGTCACGCGTGCGATTGTGCCACCGCGGCCGGTCGGTGACAGAGACAGGGATGCGGCCCGGGAGCGAGAGGCCGGGCGCCTGACGCATATCCTAACAACGCACAGGCACTGGCTGACCAGTGGCACGAGCGTTTTGAACATTTGTGAGCTACCGCCGCCGCTGCAGCCCGCGGCTGATGACGACGAAGACGAATCGCACCGCAGCAGCGCGTCGGCAACTGGTGCAAGTTCCTTCCATTACGAGTTCCTCACACAGTTCCTGAGCGCACTGCCTATTGAACGCCTTTTGGCTTCCGAGGAACTGTCCGAGCCTGTTCTCGGTTTACTCGAGCGCCTCGCAGCGTGGACCTTCACAAGTTTGTCGCCGGCTGCCGAGGCGCCGCTGACGCACAGACGCAGCGATGATCGTCATCGGGAACTGGCGCAGCTGGCACCCGCGCTGTATGTCTGTTTGGCACGAGCCGCATTGGAACTGCCGTTAGAGCGATCGCTCACAATGTTCGTTAATCCGATGCTAGCTTTGCCGGACGACGCGACCGAATTGTTATTGCGCGCTTTCGTCGGACGCATCGCGGCTGCGGGTGTAATGGACCCAGTGAAACCTTCAAATGTAGCGCTCCTGCTACTCAAAACATGCGCGTCACGCATTGTAAGAAGCGCTCAACTCCAGAGTCAAACCTACCGTAAGCGTGGTGTCTATGGGCTGCATTTGGGAGATCTGATTCGCGATCTTTTGTTTGTGTCAATCGAAAATACAGACGAAGCGAATCGGTTTGCCAACGGTGACTATGCCGATTTCCACATCATCATGCCGGTGGTCGACGCGATTGCGCCTGTTGCGACTCGAACCAGCACGGGACTCGACGCCTATCTCACACTATGCGAACGCGCCAAGGACCATTTGCCCGCTGACCATTTCACGCGGACGATCCTCTGTTTACTCGGGCCGGACGGGTCTCCGCCGACCGGCTGGGTAGGCACAACCATACCATCGAGGATCGGCTCCGTCGTTCACAGCCTCGCAGAACGCGATGGCTCCCTATCCCAATCGCTCTCGCGCGACATGCTGAAGATACTCGACGCCTTAGTAGATTTGGGTGACAGGCGAAGCGCTGCATTGCAAGTCAGCCAGACATTCCGCGAAGTGCAGATCGCGTGATCGGAACTCAGAGGCGAGCGATACAGGATTCGAGCGCCTCAATGACAACTCGCCGCTTCCGCTGTGCTTCCGCGCGTGTTTGTGGAGTGGCCGCGTGTGTGCGTCGCTATAGGCGGGAGTTGGCCTATCGCATTGTATTTGTACGGATTTTGGTCATTTGGATGGGATGCGGGGACAGGATTTGAACCTGTGACCTTCAGGTTATGAGCCTGACGAGCTACCGGGCTGCTCCACCCCGCGTTGGTGGGTGTGTTGTGCTGTTGATCGGGTTTGGTGGTCTGGCGACGA
>JAAFHD010000060.1 GCA_013298245.1 Alphaproteobacteria bacterium | reverse complement strand
GGCAGGCGGGCATCATCGGTGGTGGGCGCGATCAGGCGGATCAGGTCCAGGCCCTGCGCGGTGGCGAAGGGTGCCAGGTCAGCGCTTTCCTCCGGCGGCATGTCCACCACGATCAGGCCATCCACGCCGGAGGCTGCGGCATCCGTGCAAAAACGGTCGGCGCCATAGGACAGGATGGGGTTCAGGTAGCCCATCAGGATGATGGGTGTGGCGTCATCCTCGGCGCGAAAATCGCGCACCATCGCCAGCACGCCGGCGGGGGTGGCGCCGGATTTCAGGGCGCGTTGGCCGGCGGCCTGGATGATGGGGCCATCGGCCATGGGGTCCGAGAATGGCACGCCGATTTCGATGATGTCGGCGCCCGCGCCAGGCAGGCCGCGCAGGATGGCCATGCTGGTCGCGGGGTCGGGGTCGTAGCCCTGGACATAGGTGACCAGCGCGCCGCGGCCGGCCGCCTTCAGCGCCGCGAAGCGCGTTGCAATGCGGGTCATAGGGTGACCCCCAAATGCTTCGCCACGGCAAAGATATCCTTGTCGCCACGGCCGCACATGTTCATGCAGATGATGTGATCCGCCGGCAGTTTGGGCGCGATCTTCATCACATGCGCCAGGGCATGTGCGGGTTCCAGCGCGGGGATGATTCCCTCCAGCTTGGTGCAAAGCTGGAAGGCTTCAAGCGCCTCGGTATCCGTCACGGCCATGTATTTCACGCGGCCCAGTTCATGCAGCCAGGAATGCTCAGGCCCGATGCCCGGATAATCCAGGCCGGCGCTGATGGAATGCCCTTCCAGGATTTGCCCCTGGTCATCCTGCAACAGGTAGGTGCGGTTGCCATGCAGCACGCCGGGGCGACCGCCGGTCAGGCTGGCGGCATGGCCATTGGGCACATCCACGCCATGGCCGCCGGCTTCCACGCCATGCATCGCGACATCCACGTCATCCAGGAAGGGATGGAACAGGCCCATCGCATTCGACCCACCGCCGATGGCGGCGACCAGCGTATCCGGCAGGCGGCCGGTGGCTTCCAGCATTTGCGCGCGCGCTTCCTCGCCGATCACGGATTGGAAGTCGCGCACCATCTGCGGATAGGGGTGCGGGCCGGCGACAGTGCCGATGCAGTAGTAGGTGTCGGTGACATTCGCGACCCAATGGCGCAGCGCGTCATTCATCGCGTCCTTCAGCGTGGCGGCGCCGGAGGTGACGGGCACCACTTCGGCGCCCAGCAGCTTCATGCGGAACACGTTCGGCTGTTGGCGCTCGACATCCGTGGCACCCATGAACACCACGCAGGGCAGGTCGAACAATGCGCAGGCTGTCGCGGTGGCGACACCATGCTGGCCGGCGCCAGTCTCGGCGATGACGCGCTTCTTGCCCATGCGCTTGGCCAGCAGAATCTGGCCCAGCACGGCGTTGATCTTGTGCGCGCCGGTGTGGTTCAGCTCGTCGCGCTTCATCCAGACTTGTGCACCGCCCAGATGCGCGGTCAGGCGCTTGGCGTGCCACAGCGGGCTGGGGCGGCCCACATAATGCTGCAGCAGATGGCGCCATTCGGCTTCGAAGGACGGGTCGGCGCGGGCGGCCTTGTAGGCCTCCTCCACCTCGAGGATGCAGGGCATCAGCGTCTCGGCCACGTAGCGGCCGCCGAAGGTGCCGAAGCGGCCGGCCTCGTCCGGGCCGGTGCGCAAGGAATTAGGCAGGATGGGCTTGTTCAAAGGCGTTCCCCGAGAGTCGGGCATTGTGTAAAGGCGCTGCCTTGCTATCGCAACACGCGCAGCCTGACAGCCGCGCGATAGAAGGGCCCGACCAGGAAATTGCACGCCAAGGTGCGCGTGAGGTGGAAGCCCATGACCAGCGGCACGGCCAGTTCCAGCAGCTTCGCCGTCACACCCATTTCCGGCATGCCGCCGGGTGCCAGGCCCAGCATCGCCGCCGTCACCGGCAGGCCCCAGCCCCAGGCGATGCCCACCGCAAGCAACAGGCACAGCGCCGACAGCGCCAATGTGGTCACCACCGCCGCCACCGCCAACCGGCGCGAGCGCTTGATGAAATCCGGCGTCAGCCGCGCGCCCAAACCGGCGCCCATGCCCACCTGCGCCATGTCGATCATCCAGCCCGGAATGCCCGATGGCATGTGGCCCGAGACCATCAGCGCCAGGCCCAGCGCGAAGCAGCCCATCATCCAGGGGTTCGCGAGGCCAGTGCGGTTCAGCAGCAGCGATACGGCCAACCCCGCGGGCAACAAAATGGCCAGGCCCCAGGCGCTGATGGCCGGGCGGATCGCCTGGAAGGTGGTGTCGCTGCCGTGTTCGCCCAGCAGCGTGATCGCGATCGGAATGGTCAGCACGACGGTGATGACGCGGATGGTCTGCGCCATGGTGACGGGTGCGACCGACACGCCCTCGCGCTGCGCCAGCACCACCATCACGATGACGCCGCCGGGCACGCAGCTGAAATAGCCGGTGCGCGAATCCAGGCCAGACATGCGCTGCATCAGCGGCACCACCAGGATGCCAGCGATGATGGACCCGACCGCGGCCAACAGCAGCGCCGGGAAGGCAGCACCCACTGCCGCCAGCACCGGTGCGTCAAACGTCTGTGCGAAGCCGAAACCCAGCAACATGAGCGCCGCCGGACGCACGGCCGGATGCACGCCCACCGGCCGCACCCACGCCAACCCGGCGGTGGCCGCCAGCGCGCCGATCATCCAGGCCAGCGGCACATGCAGCAGATGCGCGACGAACCCGCCGAGTGCGGCGGCGGCCAATGTGATGCCTTGGGTGGTGATGGTCGCGAACACTGCGCGACAGCATCGGCGCCGCGCAGGCCTGCGTCAAATCAGACGATTGACGCCGAACAGCATGGGGGCCGTGGTGGGCGTTGACGTGCGGTTCATCAGGTAGCGCTCGGCCAGGCGGTTTACCTCGCGCGGGTCCTGCAGCTTGGTGATGTCGAGCCGGGCGGTCAGCGCCCTGCCCTGCGCTTCGACCGATTGCACCGCGATCTGCTGCGGCAGGCCGACCGCGGTGGTCACCACACGGCGCAGGATGGGGTCACCCAGCACATCGAAGGCGGTACGCGCGGTGGCGGCGCGTTCGCGGAACAGCACGGCGTCACCCAGTCCGGCGGCTTCCGCCTCCAGGTTTTCGCGCCAGCGCGCGCGGGTCAGCCCTTCGGCCAGGCGGGCCTGGATGGCGGGATCGCGCAGCGCGGCGATGCCGCGTTCGCCAAGGTTCAGTGTTTCGGCCGCCGATTTCCAACGACGGTCGGACAGGCGGTTGACGATGCTTTCCTGGTCCTTCGGGTTGGACAGCAGCGCGCGCTGCGCCAACCCCGCCTGGTTGGCGGCATCCGGCATGCCAAGCGCCGTTGCGATCACCGTCATCACGCGCGGGTCGCGCAACGCAGCCCGCGCATCCGGCGCGCGGTCCACCGCGCGCTTGAACTGCTCCATGCTGCGTTGGATTTGTGGGTCATTCGCCAGGCGTTCGGTCGCGCGCGTTTCCTCACCCGCGCGCGTCGCGCGGCGCAGCGAGAGGATGGCATTGCCACCACTGCCACCACCGGTGGGCAGCGGCTGCATGCCGGGGAAGAAGGCGCTGAAGCTCATGCGTGGCTGGACGGCGGGTCGCGGCGCGGCGGCGGCAGCGGCGGGATGCCCAACACGTCTTCCTCATGGCGCATCACGCGGCGCGCCAGCTTCAGCGCGACGTAACCGTCATCCGTGTCGGCGGCTTCCAGTGCGCGGTCCAGCAATTCGCAGGCCAGATCGCTGGTCGTCGCGTCCTTGAAGGCGTTGATCAATTCGCGCGCCGTTTCCAGCCCCTGCCCGCGCTCATCATCGGCGCCGATATAGGCGGTCTGCAAGGCAAAATAGATGCGCCGCGCCGGCGTATCCGCCACTTCCGGCGGCATGATCTGCTTGCCGAACAGGAAGCGCGCGCGCGCCGCCAGTTCGATGCGCGTGCGATTGCGGAAACGGATGGGCGCGCCATTGACGACCATCATATCGCCTTGGCGCAGTTCGAGTACCAGCGTGGACACCATTCGCCTCCTATTGGCCATTCGGCGCAGGGACGCATCGGCCCCGTCGCACAGTTCGCGCAGCATGAGTGCTGCGCATTAATTCCGGGTGAAAACGCGCATCACGAATCATCGCAAAAAGCGCGCGAGAGAGAGTTCAGACAGGCTGGCCGTGACGCGATAACTCGCCTCCAGCGAACCACGCACGGCTTGCAGGCGCGTGAGCGTGGACGCCATGTCCACCTCGGTGATGCCGGCCAGTTGCTTCTGCAGCGCGTCCGACAAATCCTGATGGCGGGTCTTCGCGACCTTCGCCTGGCGCTGCACGGAACCCAACGCGCCCATTTCCTCGGCCAGCGCGTTTTCGGCACTTTGCAGGCCGCCACGAATGGTCTGCGCCAGCGCGTCAAAACCCTCGCGCTGCGAGAGCTGCGCGGGCGTCAGCGCGGCCAGCGTCATCAGCCCGCGCAGCAGGTCGCGCACCCAGGCACCGGTGGTTTCGCCATCGCTGCTCGCCGCGGCATTGGCATTGGCACGGATGCCGAAAACCAGCTTCTCGCCATCCGCAACGGGCATGCTGCGGCGGGCTTCGCCCGCACCCTGTGCCGGGTCTTCCAGGAAGGTCGAAAAGGGCGACAGCGCGCCATTGTCCTGCGCGCTGGTCAGCGTGCTGGTGGCGACAGCCGACGCATTGGTGTTGTCCAACGTGCCGACCGCCACGGCAATGGCGCTGGCCATCGGCCCGTTCACCAGCGCGGCAGGGTCCGGCACAGGCGGATTGGCCAGGTCCGTGCCGCCAAACAGATATTCGCCATTCAGCCGCGTGTTCAGCAAGGCGCCCATTTCCGACAGCGCGGCACGCGCGCGGGACTGCACGGTCACCAGCGCATTCGCATCGCGCGATGACAGACGCATCGCGACCTCGCTGCGGAATTCCCCGGCGATCGCCTTCAGGCGTCCCAGGCTGCTCTGCATCACCTCCATGCGCCCGCCAGTGCGGTCGATCGCCCGCTGGTAGGTCTCGCGCCGCGCAATGTCAGCGGACAGATCCACCGCCCGTGGCGCATCGGGTGCCAGGTCACCCAGCACCTCCGCGCGCTGGCCGGAGGCGACCTGGCGCGCCATCACCTCCATGCGCCCGCGCAGCTGCGCGGTTTCGAAATTCATCCGCGAGAGAATATCCATCAGCGCACCGCACCCAGCAGGGTGTCCCACATGGATTGCGCGGTGCTCATCACCCGCGCATTGGCGGCATACGCATTTTGCAACCGCATCAGCATCGCCATCTCCTCATCCTCGTTGACGCCGGACCGATCGCGGATGCGCGCTTCCATCCCATCGCGCATGCGGGTCGCGACATCGGCGGCGGCGGAGGCTTCGGCGCGCGCCTCGGTGTGCAGGCGCACCGCCTGGTTGGCGAAGTCCGCGATGCCGCGCGGGTTCGCGATCGCCGAACGCAACGTGCCATCCGGGCCCAGGCCGTTCAGCGCGAAGGCAGACCAAGGTTGGCCGGGTGCCGCCTCGGTGCCCAGGGCGTGTTCCAGCACGCGGTCGATCAGCGCGGTGAAACCCGCCGGGCCGCCAGGCGGATTGGGCGTGAAGGCGGTGGGCAGGCCCGCGCCACCCGCCGTCGCATGCGTGCCATCGCGCAGCGGCAAAGCATTGGGCGGGATCGCATCATTGACGCGGATGCGCGACGCGAACCCGACATGCCCGCCGGCCACATGCCCGAGGGTGCGATCCGGCACGGCCCCGCTGGCATCGGTGAACAATCGCAGCCCGACCGCGTCAAAGCGCCCGGCCAATTCCACCGCCGCGACATCCAGTTCCGCCTGCATGCGCGGCAGCGTCGCGTCGCGCAGCTGGACCAGCTCCGCCAGGCGTCCGCCCAGCACCTGGCGCGTGATATCCGTGCTGCCCTGCATGATGCCGGGCAGCGAGCCACCGGTGCCGTAGAAGGCCTCGGGGCCGGGCGCGGCATTCTGGGTGGAAAGAACGTCTTCGCCCTGCGTCGGCAGGGGCAGCGACACACCATTGCGCGCCAGCAGGATGATGCCGCCATCCGCCTGGCGCAGGCCCTTCACCGGCAGGCTTTCGGACAGTTTGGTCAGCAGCACATCGCGCTTGTCTTCCAGTTCCGCGGCGGACCGGCCGCTGACCGTTTCGCCACGGATCACCTGGGTCAGATCAGCGATCTCGCGCAGCGTGTCGTTGATGGTGCGCACTTCGTTGACGATGCCGTTCTGCGCTTCACGCCGGCCGGCCTGGACGGCGTTGGCGCTGTCACGGAATTGCACCGCGACATCCTGGGCGTGGCGCAGCGCGCCGCGCATCAGCTCAGGGTCGGCGGGCGAATCACGCAGCGCCGTGAAGCCCTGCGTCAGCGCAGCGACCCGCGCGCCCAGGCTGGAATTGTCTTCCGGGCGGCCTTGCACAGCCTCGATCGGCTGCAGGATGCGCGCGCGCAATCCCGCCGCTGACGCGGCACCACCGCGCGCATCGCGTTCTGCCAGCAAAGCCAGGTCCACATCGCGCTTCGCTTCCCCGGCGCGCACGCCCAGCGCATTGCCGTGGAACTCCTCGGACGACAGCGCCACGCGCTTGCGCGTGTAGCCGGCGGTGTCCGCGTTCGCGATATTGTGGGAGGTCTGCTGCAAGGCGCGCTGGTTGGCGGAAATGCCGCTGAGCGCGATGTGCAACGCAAGGTCGAGGGCCATGGCCTGTCCAGATTTGCGGGAAGATTCCTAAAGCGCGGTTAACGCTTCATGTTGATGGTTTCTTGCAGCAGCTCATCGCTGGTAGTGACCACGCGCGTGTTCGCGGTGTAGGCGCGCTGCGCCACGATCAGCTTGGTGAATTCCGCCGCGATATCCACGTTGGAGCGTTCGACACTGCCGACCACCAGGCGCCCGGCACCATCCTTTGCAACATCCGTCACCCGCGCCTCACCGCTTTCGATGGTGCGCATGAAGGCCTGGCCATCCAAGCGTTGCAGCGCATCCGGATCACTGAAGGTCACCAGCGGCAGGCGTGCGACGATGCGCGACTGGCCATTGTCATAGTTGATCGCGATGTCGCCGGTTTCACCAATGGCAAGGCCCGCATAGGAACCGGGCGGCACGCCATTCTGCGACTGGTTGCGGACGTTGAATTCACCGACCGAGAACTGCGTCAGCCCCCGCGCGACGCCGATTTCGCCCAGGTTCAGCACGATGGTCTGCGGCCCTTCGCCAAGATCGGCCACGAAGGTCACATCCGCCGCTTCACCCACCGCAGGCGTGCCCACCGTCACGTTGCTGGCGCCACTAAAGCTGCCGAGCGTGCCAGGCGGCGAAGCAGGGCTCGCGGTGCCGCCGAATTGCAGGCGCAGGCTGCGCGATGGCGGTGAATTCTCACCGGGGATGGTGATGCCCAGATCCCACTCGCCGGTCGGCGCAGCGGGGGTGCCCGCGGTCACCGGCGTGAAGCTCAGCGTCGCGACATGCGGCGTGCCCAGCGCATCATAGAGCCGCACCTGCGACGACACCGCATCCATGCCATCGGCCGGCAGATCGGCCGCCAGTTCGATGCGCGATGTCGGCACCGGGTTGAACACCTGCTGGCTGATCCGCACCGGGTTCAGCTGCGTGCGGTCGGCTTCACCCGTCGCGTCACTGATCGGCCAGCCTTGCAGGTAATAGCCGGCGCCATTCACCAGAAAGCCGTCACGGTCCATCTGGAAGTCGCCGGCGCGCGAATAGAATTGCCGGTCGTCGAATTGCGGCAGCCCATCCTGCGTGCCGCGCCGGGCGGCGACCGAAAAGAACCCCTGCCCGCCGATTGCGAGTGCCAGCGGAATATCGGATTGCTCGATCGTGCCCTGCACCGCGTTGGTGTAGTCGGGGCGCGCCTGCACCGAGCCTGGCGCGTGCAAGGACCGCGTCGATTGCGTGAGCAATTCGGTGAAGTTCGTGTCGATGCGCTTGTAGCCGATGGTCTGGCTGTTCGCGAGATTGTTCGAGACATGCCCAAGCGCGCGGGACTGCGCGTTGAGCCCGCTGATCGCGGTCGTCATGGCACCAAAGAGGGACAAGGCGGCAGTCTCCGAAACGTGGTGCGGGACGTGACGCACGTTGCGTGCCAGCGCGCCGGGCAGAACAGCGGGCAGGATTTGCCGGCGAGTGGCGCGATTCGACCGACACGCTGCGGCGAATGCCATGCAAGCCCCTGGCACGCGGCGTGCTGCATGTGGCGCATGATCCCTGATCTCGGCATCGCCGCACCATCCACGGGCCATGCGCCGCCAGTGCCGCCCGGGCAGGGTGCGCCAGGCTTTGGCGACAGCCTGTTGCGCGCGGGCCAAATGCTGGATGCCGCGGCCGCCGTGCCACTTGCCAACGCAGCCACCATCGGCGTGCCAACCAGCACGACAACGCCCATGGGCGCGCCGGCCAGCACGGCTGCTGACATGCTTGAACTGGCAACGCCTCAAACGCTGGCGCCGGTCGCGCTGACACCAAACACGCCGTTGCCAGATGCGGGGCCGCCAGATGCGCTGTTGCCGACCGAAGAACCGCCGGCCGCACCACAGCCGCGGGATGCCATGAAGGCGGTGCTGCCCGTCATCGCCGCGCCAGTCGCGCTGCCCTCACCCCTCGCCGCCGCGCCGCCGGCCGCGCAGGAAGCACCCGTCAGCGATGCCGGCGCGCTGCCCATCATAGCCACCAGGGACGTCGTGGCGCCGACCACCACAGAACACAGCACGACAGACACGGCGCGCGACGAAACCCCGCCGCCCGAACTGCCCGAAGCCGTGCCCACGCCACCCACCATCGCGACGCCCGCCCCGCCCATCAGGCAGGAGGCCGCGCGCGCGCAGTTCAGCGAGCCGATGGCGCGCGCAGCACTGCCCGCAGCAGCCGCGCCGCCCGAAGCACTGCCGCCACCCGAAGCGCGCCACGAAGCGCCACCCATGCCGCTCGAAGCGCCCCCGCGCCCGGCACCCGAACTGGCCCGCCCGACCGACCAGCGCGCGCCGGATCAACCCAGCACCGACACAGCACCCGTCAGCACGGCGGAAGCCCAACCCGTCGCTGAACCCGCAGCACCGCCACGCGGCAACCATGTCGCGCCCGCACGCCAATTGCTGCCGGTGACGGTCGCTCTGCTGATGTCGCCGGGCGCGCAGCCGGCGTTTTCCATCACGCTGGAACCACAGGAATTGGGCCGTGTCGAAGTGCGCCTGAAACGCGGCGCCGATGGTGAGAGCACCCTGCGCATCATCGCCGAACGCCCGGAAACTGCGGCCCTGCTGGCGCGCGAACAGCGCGACCTGCAACAGGGCCTGGCACAAAGCGGCGTGACCCTGACCGATGCCGCGATCAGCGTCGAACTGTCCGGCGGCGATGCACAGCGCGATGGCCGCGGCGACCAGCGCCAGGGCCAGCAGCAGCGCAACAACCCGGCCGAAACCATCACCATCCGCCAGGATGCGCTGCCGCGCAGCCTGCTCGACATGTCGATCTGAAAGGGCACCGCCATGACCACCACGCAAGCCGCATCCGGCACCACCGGTTCAGGGGGCAGCGCTGTTGCCGCCACGCGCAGCACGGGTTCCGGCCTGACCGCCGATTTCAACACCTTCCTGACGCTGCTGACGACGCAGCTGCGCAACCAGGACCCGACCAATGCGATGGACGTCAACCAGATGACGGAACAGCTGGTCAGCTTCGCCGGCGTCGAGCAGCAGATCTCGATGAACCGCAACCTGCAGGACCTGCTGGGGCTGCAACAGGGCGCGCAGCTGACATCCGCGGCCGGCCTGGTCGGCCGGCGCGTGGAGGTGGAGAGCGACCGTCTGGCACTGCAAAACGGAGAGGCCGCGCTGCGCCTGCCGCCCGCTGGCGATGCGCGCAGTGCGGCGTTGCGCATCACCGACTCTGCGGGCCGCGTGGTGCGCGAGGCCGCGCTGCCGCTTGGCCAGTCGCAGACCACCTGGCGCTGGGATGGCCGCGACGGCGCCGGCCGCATGATGCCCGACGGCGCCTATGCCTTCACCCTGGAAGGCCGCAACGCGCTGGGCGGTGCCGCGAACGTGCAGGCCAGCGTGCTGGCACGCGCGACCGGGGCGGAGCGCAGCGGGAACAGTGTGGCGTTGCGCTTCGGTTCGTTGTCGATCGGGTTGGACAAGCTGCGCGGCATGGAGATGTGATCCGCGTTTACCTTGCCTAAAGGATAGGCGGCACATCCTGCCGACATGCCCGGCAGAAACCGCCTATCGTCGACCAGCAAATCCCGCCCCGGGTCCCCCGTGGCATGAGGACGATGCTGGACAATCTGCTGGCGCTGGGGCGGTTGCGGCTGGCCGCGCTGGGCGGGCTGGCGGTGGCGCTGCTGCTGGGCCTCGGCCTGCTGGCGATGCGCGCGGGCAGCCCGCAGATGGGGCTGCTGTACGGCGAATTGGACGCACGCGATGCGGGAGCCGTGGTTGCCGCACTTGAACGCCAGCGCGTGCCGTTCCGTGTGGCGGCTGGCGGCGCCCAGGTTTTGGTGCCGGTGGATGATGTGGCGCGGCTGCGCGTTGTGCTGGCACGGGATGGCATTCCGGCCGGCGGCGCGGTCGGCAATGAGTTGTTCGACCGCGGCGAATCACTGACCACCACGCCCTTCCAGCAGGACATGAACCGGCTGCGCGCGCTGGAAGGCGAATTGGCGCGCACCATCCGCGGCATCAATGGCGTGCGCCAGGCGCGCGTCCATCTCGTGCTGCCGCGCCGTGAGGCGTTTTCCCGTGAACGCGCCGATGCGCAGGCCAGCGTGATCCTGCACATGCAAGGCGCGCAGCGCCTGGACCGGGAGGGCACACAGGCTGTGCTGCACCTGGTGGCCGCAGCGGTGCCAGGGTTGAACGCGCGGAACGTGTCCATCATCGACAGCCGCGGCGAGGTGCTGGCGCGCGGCGGCCAGGCCGTGGGCGGCGCTGCCACTGCCGCTACCCATGACGAGCTGCGCCGCGCGCAGGAAATGCGCATCAGCCGCGCGGTGGAAGAACTGCTGGAGCGCAGCCTGGGCTCGGGGCGCGTGCGCGCCGAAGCCACCGTCGAGATGGATTTCGACCGTGTCGAGACGCGCGAGGAGCGCTTCGACCCGGAAAACCAGGTGGCGCGCAGCACGCAATCCGTCACCGAGAATAATCGCAACAGCGAACCCGGCAGTGTTTCTGTGCAAAACAACCTGCCCGGCGCGGAAGCGCAGGGCGGCGGCGCAGGCAGCCAGGAATCCCGCCAGGAAGAGACCACTAATTTCGAAATCGGCCGCAGCACGCGCAACACGCTGCGCGAGCATCCGGTGGTGCGGCGCGTGTCCATCGCCGTGCTGGTCGATGGTGTCGCGGAGCCGCAGGAAGGCGGCGCGCTGCGCGTGCGTGAGCGCAACGCGGAAGAATTGGCGCGCATCGCCGCCCTGGTGCGCAGCGCGGTCGGCTTCAACGAGCAGCGCGGCGATCGGGTGGAGGTTGTCTCCATGCGCTTCGCGGAACAGCCGGCGCCACCCGCGCAGGCTGGGCTGCTCGGGCTCAACATCACCGAAGGCATGGTGACGCGGCTGGTCGAAACCGCCGCCATCCTGTTGGTGGCGCTGCTGGCCATCCTGCTGGTGGCACGACCGGTGGCGCGGCGCCTGGCGATCGCCATCGCGCCGCCGGCATTGGCGACCGAGGGTGGCGCCGCGGGCGCCACGCTGCCGGATGGATCACCCGCGCCAATGATGACTCTGCCCGACGGCACCCAGGTGCCGGCCCTGCCACCTGCCGAGGATCAGGCTGTCAGCATGGCACATGTCCAAGGTGCGATGCGGGCTTCGTCCCTGCTGCGCCTGGCGGAGTTGGTGAAGACGCAACCCGATGAATCGCTGGCCGTGCTGCGACGCTGGCTGGCCCCGGAGGACTGACGATGGTGATGGGATTGACCGGCCCGCAAAAGGCCGCCGCCGTAATGCTCGCGCTGGGCGAGGAAAGTGCCGCACCTCTGTTCGGGCGCATGCATGAGGACGAGGTGCGTGACCTCTCGGCCGCGATGTCACGCCTTGGCATGCTGCCGGCGCAGGCGGTCGAGGATCTGCTGGAGGAATTCGCGCTCGCACTCGGCCAGACCGGCCATCTGACAGGCAGCTTTGAATCCACCGAACGCATGCTGATGAAGTCCCTGCCGCGCGACCGCGTGCAGCAGATCATGGAGGAAATCCGCGGCCCTGCCGGTCGCACCATGTGGGACAAGCTGGGCAACGTGAATGAAGCGGTACTCGCGAACTATCTGAAGAACGAATACCCGCAGACCGTTGCTGTGGTGCTGTCCAAGATCAAGGCGGACCATGCGGCGCGCGTGCTGTCACTGCTGCCCGACGGGTTCGCGATGGAAGTCGTGATGCGGATGCTGCGCATGGAGAATGTGCAGAAGGAAGCGCTGGAAGGCGTGGAGCGCACGCTGAAGGCGGAATTCATGTCCAACCTGGCGCGCAGCCAGCGCCGCGACAGCCACGAATTGATGGCCGAAATCTTCAACAACCTGGACCGCAATTCGGAATCGCGAATCCTGGGCGCGCTGGAGGAACGCAACCGCGAAAGTGCGGAACGCATCCGCGCGCTGATGTTCACCTTCGACGACCTGAAGCGCCTGGATTCGAGCGGCGTCCAGGTGGTGCTGCGCAGCGTGGAGAAGGACAAGCTGGCACTCGCACTGAAGGGTGCCAG
>JAAFHD010000006.1 GCA_013298245.1 Alphaproteobacteria bacterium | reverse complement strand
AGGAAGAACAGCACCAGCACGCTGGTCAGCCGCGCACCCCACACCCACCAGGTGCCCCACATCGGCCGGCCCCAAAGGCTGCCGGTCAGCAGGCACATCGCCGTGACCATGGCGCCGATCGGGGAGATTTCGCGCGCCGCCACATCCGCCAAGGGGTGCCGCCACACCAGGGATGACACGGCCAACACCACCAACCCGGTGTAGCCACCCATCGCCAGCCAGGCCATCGGCACGTGCACATACATGATGCGCACCGTCTCGCCCTGCTGCCAGTCGGGCGGGGAGAGCCACAGCCCCCACACCATGCCGACCGCCAGCGTGGCCAGTGCGGCCGCCGTCAGCCACGGGAGGACAGCGCCCGAAATCCGCATGAAGCGGCCGGGGTTCGCCAACATATGCAAGCGGGCCATGCCGCGAGGTGCCGTGGTGCTGCTCATTGCCTTCGGTGCTGATGTAGGGCGTCCGGCGCAGGTTAGGAAGGCAGGGGCACGAAGACGCAATGAATTCGCCGCCACGTTGACGCGCAGGGGCGCGCGCTGGCATTCCCGAGGCCGCAACAGGGGCACTCGCGCATGGCATATTGGCTGGTGAAAAGCGAACCGGACGCCTTCAGCTGGGACCAGCAAGTCGCCAATGGCGTCGAACCCTGGACCGGCGTGCGCAACCACATGGCGGCGAAGAATCTGCGCACGATGAAGGTGGGGGATTTGGCCTTCTTCTACCATTCCAACATCGGCAAGGAGATCGTGGGCGTGGTGCGCGTGGCGCGCGAGGCCTACCCGGACCCGAGCGATGAGACCGGGCGCTGGGTGTGTGTGGACATGGAAACCGTGGGCCCGATGCCGAAGCCGGTGACGCTGGCGGCGGTGAAGGAAGACCCTGACTTCGCGGAGCTGGCGCTGGTGCGGCAGTCGCGGCTGTCGGTGATGGCGGTGAGTGCGGAGCATTGGAAAAAGCTGGCGAAGCTGGGTGGATGGAAGGGGAAGTGACGGCGTGCGATCGGCCCGAAGCGAATGCGAAGGGGCGTGAGTCGCCCGCGCAAAGCGAACGCTGCCTGGGCGCGGTTGAGGAGATTCCGGATGGCGGCTCGCGCGGGTATGCGCCGTCGCCGGGCGGGTTCACCGGGCTGTTCGCGGTGCGGCGCGGCGCGCAGGTGTTTGTGTATGTGAATGCCTGCCCGCATGTGGGGCTGCCGTTGGAGATTCAGCCGCATCGGTTTCTGGATCGGGCGGGAGAGTTGATTGTGTGTGCCGCGCATGGGGCGAGGTTTCGGCCGGAGGATGGGCATTGCGTATCCGGCCCGTGCACCGGCGATGCGCTGGAGGCGGTGGCCGCGCGCATTGCCGATGGAATGATCTGGGTGCCGCAGAAGGCGGGGTTGTAGGCGGCTATCCAACTTCCAGTTCATCATCGTCGTCTAACCAGTCGTCATTGGCGGCCTTGACCGGATCGGCGTGAATGCCGGCATCGGCAAACCGCTGACGGACCGCATTGCGAACGTGCTCAGCCGGCGGCTCGTTGTTCACGCCGCTCAACTGTGTAATCCGCCAGGCATTGCTGAGGCGGCAGCGCCGCACTTCGACACAGGCCGGTTGGGCAAAGCGCTCCACCGCGTAGATGGCCGCGTCGCCCAGCGCCAGCGCCGTTAGCCCGTGGCGGTCGCGGAGGCAGTTGCTGAAGCGCTCGCCGATGCGTCGCAGATCGCGCAGGGTTCGTGCCGGAGTGATGCCGGGCTCCCCGTCCCAGGGTGCCGCAGGCAGCCGGCGCCGGTGCGCCAGCAGCCGACGGGCAAGTAACATGTCCGGGTCGGCGTTCTTGCGCAACAGTGCCAGCATGGCGGTCTCCATGCCGTCCGCCACACCGCCCTTAACAAGGCGCGATGCATTCCAGGCCAGCGCGCTTGGCGTATGGCGGCAAGCGCGCCGCAGCGGAACGGTCTGGAGGATTGCAACAGGCAGTTCTGCGATCGCCTGCAAGCGCTGCGCCTCGAGTTCGGTCGTGCTCTGGCGTGCGATGGCGTGGCGTTGAGGATCGAACAGTATCGCCGCGAGATGGCGATATGCTTCCCAAGGCAGCGAGTGTTCTGGCAGGCGGCGCAGCACCGATGCGAGGTTGCCCGGCTGGCAGTCACGCTCCCATGCATGGGCCAGCACGCGGCCTCGCGGTTGGGCGTGCAGTTCGCTCGCCCACTCCTCCGCAGGCGTGTTGTGGATGCGATGGCCTTCGATGGCCAGCAGCACGAAATGCCCCGTTATGCGGTCCGCCTGCCGCACGAAGCGGGCATTGGCGGGGTCGGCTTCGACCAACTCTAGTAGGCGGTGGATAGCCCAGTCGTCGTATAAGAACATCTCTGCTCTCCTCTCTTCAGACGGCGTGGTGGCTGCGCCACGCGGTGATGATGCTGTCGTCCCTGACCACGGCGACCACGCCGCCGCTGGTCTCGGCTGCATGCCGGCCCCTGCGGGCTGCGCGAATCTCGGCTTCGATGTCCTGCAGCCACGCAGCCAGGAGTGCGGCCTGGACGGCCGTCGAGTGGTCATTCGCGGGGCATTGGCGGATCAGGTGGCGCAGCCCGTCGGCCTCGCGTTGCAGGGCGATGATCGCGGCGCCGTGCTCAGCGATCGCATCCTGACGCTCGCTGCGCCGCAGCCTTGCCCGCCCGTCACCATCGACCTCACCCAAGGCCGCGACGAGCAACGCCGTGTCCTGGCGGATCGACCGCTGTGCGGCGCGCTGGATGCCGTGGGCGGTAAAGCGGAACCCGCTCATCGAACCAGCGCCAGGATCGGGGCTGAGGGGCGTGGGAGTGGGCGCTCCTCCCCCGGGTCGGGCTCGTCATCGCTGTCGTCCACCTCAAGGCGGAGAAGGCCGATGAGGCCGTTGGGGAGCCGGTAGGTCACCTCGACCTCGGTCGGGGTGGCACCGGTCGGCAGCTGTGAGCGGATGATAGCGATCAGATCCATCGGGACCTCCTGGGTTGATGCCCATTTACTACATTTAGCTATGATCTTCGTCAAGTCGCAAATCGAACTTTTCAAAATTTGCTGGTATTAAAGATTCGTCCTGTAATCCCGAATCGCATGACCGCCGGATCAGCGACATTCAGCTCGCGGCTGGCGGTTCGGGCGCTTGCCTCAAGCCTCCACGCACATACGCTTAGGGCAAAAGTGCTATAATCCGATGATTCGAAACATTAAACGGGCCGCGGGTAGGCCTGCTCAGGGTAGCAAAGACTGCCCACATTCGAGGATTCGGGCCTTTTCTTCAGGCGTCACATCCGCCGGCGCCAAAATGACGAAGCGCCCGAACCGATAGCGAAGCGGCAGGTTGTCCGTTGGCTCAGGATCGCGATCCGCGAGCACTTCGGTGGCAAATTGATCGGCTGTCCCGGGGCTCCACTCGAAACGGGACTGCATGCCACGGCGACCTAGCTTGAACTGGCCTGCGCCAATGTCTTCTTCCAATGCCCTCAGAAGCCGCGCGACCCGCGCTGAAGCAACAATATCGGCGCTGGTCCGGCCTCGGCTCTCGCGCCTTGCCCATTTCGCGGGTGACTTGCCGGCCCAGTCGAAGTAGGCGCCGATGTCGGAATTCAAAGAAACCCGCTGCCCGACGGCCTTCGGGTCCGTGCGCAAACGATGCAGCAGCACGCGCAGGTCGCCCGCGATCTCGGTGTCGGCCTTCAACACATGCCGCGCCTTGCTGAGAACGCGGCGCGCAAACACGAGGTCCGGTGAGCTGATCGCGGGCGTCATGGCTTAAATTATACTATAAACCATTATAATTAAAAGTCGGCACGCCGGTAGCGCGTGACGCGGCGGTTAAGGCCACAGCGTTGCAGCGCTGGTCGGCGCCCGGTTGCCCGGAGATGCAGTCATGCGCCAGCTCAGCAATGGGCACAGAGCGCATGTGTCCGAGTGCACCCAAGGCTCTATCACCATCGGGCAAAACCAACTGCGGAAGCAGCAATCCCCATTCAGAGCGTTCGGGGCCAAAGAACCCGGGGCGCAGCGTGCGCTCCGGTGAAGGCCGCCGCGCCCGTTCAGGCCGCCCGCTTGGCCTCCCGCCGCCGCGCCGTCAGCACGAACTCCGTATATCCATTCGCCTGCGCCGCCCCCTGCAACACGAGGTCGCAGGCCGCCTTGAACGCCACGCCATCAAACCCCGGCGCCATCGCGGTGTACTCCGCATCGCCGGCGTTCTGCCCATCCACCACGGCGGCCATGCGCTTCATCGTCTCCATCACCTGCGCTTCCGTCACGATGCCGTGGCGCAGCCAATTCGCGATATGCTGCGCGGAAATCCGCAACGTCGCGCGGTCTTCCATGAGCCCCACATTGTTGATGTCCGGCACCTTCGAACACCCCACGCCCTGGTCCACCCAGCGCACCACATAACCCAGGATGCCCTGCGCGTTGTTGTCCAGCTCCTGCTGGATGGCGGAGGGTTCCCAATTGGTGTCCTTCGCCACCGGCACCGTCAGCAGATCATCCAGCTTCGCGCGGCGCCCGCCGGCCTTGATCTCCGCCTGGCGCGCCATGACGTTGACCTGGTGGTAGTGCAGCGCATGCAGCGTGGCGGCCGTGGGGCTGGGCACCCAGGCGGTGTTCGCGCCGGCCTTCGGGTGGCCCACCTTCTGCTCCAGCATCGCGGCCATCGCATCGGGCATGGCCCACATGCCCTTGCCGATCTGCGCCTTGCCCTGCAACCCGCACAGCAGCCCTATATCCACATTCCAATTCTCATACGCCGCGATCCAGGACGTGCCGCGCATGTCGTTCTTGCGGATCATGGCACCCGCTTCCATCGAGGTATGAATCTCATCCCCCGTGCGGTCCAAAAAGCCCGTGTTGATAAACGCCACCCGGTTCTTCGCCGCACGAATACAGGCCTTGAGGTTCACGGTGGTGCGCCGCTCCTCATCCATGATGCCCATCTTCAGCGCTTGGCGTTCGATGCCCAGAGCATCCTCGACACGCGTGAACAGCTCATCCGCCCAGGCCACTTCATCCGGCCCGTGCATCTTCGGCTTTACGATGTACACGCTGCCCGCGCGCGAGTTCCGCCGCGCCGCCAAATCATGCTTGGCAATGGCCGCCGTGCACATCGCATCCAGAATGGTCTCCGGCGTCTCCGCACCATTCCACAGCACGGCATCGGTCAGCATGTGGTGCCCCACATTGCGCACCAGCATCAGCGACCGCCCATGCAGCGTCAGCGTGCCGCCCGACGGCGTGGCGTAAACACGGTCCGCATTCAGCCGCCGCGTGATGGTCTTCCCGCCCTTCTCGAGCGACGCCTCCAGCGTGCCATTCATCAGCCCCAGCCAATTGCGATACACTGCCACCTTGTCGGCGGCATCCACCGCCGCAACGCTGTCCTCGCAATCCTGAATGGTGCTGACGGCACTTTCCAAAACCAGGTCCGCCACACCCGCCGGGTCCGTCGCGCCAATCATATGCGCGCGGTCGATCACGATCTCCGCATGCAGCCCATTATGCCGCAGCAGGATTGCGCGCGGCGCCGCCGCATCACCATTGAAACCGACGAATTGCGCAGGGTCCCGCAACGCCACCGCACCCGCGCCCGTCGTCACCACCAGCGCACCGCCAGCCACCGCATACCCGGTCGTATCCGCATGGCTCCCCGCGGCCAAAGGCGCCACTTCATCCAGCACGGCGCGCGCCTTCGCGATCACCTTCGCACCACGCTCCGCGTCATACCCGGCGCGGCGTTCACCCGGGATCGCATCCGTCCCATACAGCGCGTCATACAGGCTGCCCCAACGCGCATTCGCCGCGTTCAGCGCATAGCGCGCATTCGACACCGGCACGACCAGCTGCGGGCCTGCGATGGTCGCAATCTCCGCATCCACATTCGCGGTTTCAACCGCAAAATCATCGCCCTCCGGCAGCAGATACCCGATCTCGCGCAGGAAGCGCGTGTAGGCCTCCGCGTTGATCGGCCGCTCGGGGAAGGTGCGGTGCCAGGCGTCGATCTTCGCCTGCAACGCATCGCGCACCGCCAGCAACGCGGTGTTGCGCGGCGCCATTTCGGCCAGCACGGCGGCGTAGTTGCGCCAGAAATGATCGGGGCTGATGCCGGTGCCCGGCAGCGCTTCCTCGGCCATGAAGCGCGCGAGTTCTTCCGCCACCTGCAAACCATGCATCTCGATCATCGTGAATTCTCCTTCGCGGCGGCTGATAGGCGGAATGCGGCGGCTGGCCAAGGGGTTGCGCCCGCGCCATGCTGCCACCCGAGGAGACCGCCATGCCCTACACCCCGCCCACGCATGTCAGCCAGCACTGGCAGATCCGCAAACCGGCCGCGCGGGGGCCTGGCGGCATCGTCGCATCCCAAGTCCGCGCTGGCGCCGAAGCGGGCGCCGAAATGCTGCGCATGGGCGGCACCGCGGCCGACGCGGCGGTCGCCACCGCCTTCACCTTGGCCGCCATGGAGCCCTGGAATTGCGGCCTGGGCGGCATCGGCTTCGCACAAGTCATGCGCCCCGGCGGCCGCGCGGAGACCTTCGATTTCGGCCCCGTCTCCCCGCGCGCACTCGACCCGCGCGCCTACGTCATGACCGGCAAGGTCGCCTCCGACCTTTTCGCCTGGCCCGAAGTCGTCGGCGACATCAACGTGCACGGCCCGAAAAGCTTCTGCGTGCCCAGCGCCGTCGCCGGCTACGCATTGCTGCACGAACGCTACGGCCGCCTGCCCATCAAGGACGTGTTGGCACCCGCGGTCGCCTACGCCAAACGCGGCCTGCCGCAGGACTGGTTCACCACGCTGAAGGTCGCCAACAGCGCCTCCATCCTGAAGCTGTATCCGGAAAGCGCGCGCATCTATCTGCCCGGCGGCTTGCCGCCCGTGGCACCCTACCAGGGCAGCCCCGGCTTCTTCTCGCAGGGCCGCCTGGCCGACACGCTGGAACGCCTGCAACAGGCCGGCCTGCGCGACTTCTACGAAGGCGATGTGGCGCGCGCGATCGCCGCCGATATCCGAGCCATGGACGGCTTCGTTTCCGCCGAAGACCTGGCGCAATGCCACGCCCGCGTGCTGCCCGCACTGGAAGCGCCGTGGCGCGGCCGCACCCTCATGCTGGCCAACGGCCTGACCGCCGCACCCACCCTGATGCAGGTGCTGCGCGAAATGGCCAACGCTCCCTATGGCGCCACGCCCGACGCCGCCTGGTACGCGCACCTGGCCCGCGCCATGCGCGCCGCCTATGCCGACCGCCTGGCGGGCCTCGGCGACGCCGAACCGCAAGCCGCCGAAAGCTGCACCACGCACCTGACGGTGGCCGACAAGGACGGCATGATGGTCGCCATGACCACCACGCTGTTGTCCTCCATGGGCAGCCGCGTCGTGCTGCCGGAAACCGGCGTGCTGATGAACAACGGCATTATGTGGTTCGACCCGCGCCCCGAGGCGAAAAACGCCATCGCCCCCAACAAGCGCCCGCTGTGCAACATGTGCCCCGTCATCGCCGTGAAGGATGGCGCGCCGGAAATCGCCACCGGCGCATCCGGCGGCCGGCGCATCATGGCGAGCGTGTTCCAGCTGCTCTCCTACGTCGCCGATTTCGGCATGGACCCGGAGGACGCAGCACACCACCCGCGCCTGGATGTGAGCGCCGCGGATGGCGTGACGGCCGATCGTCGCCTGGGCGATGCGGTGCTGTCCGCGCTGGGCGCCGACGCCATCGTGACCGATGTGGAACACGCCGTGCTGCCGGTGAATTTCGCCTGCCCCAACCTGATCCAGCAGGGGCCATCGGGCCGCGTCGGCATCACCGATGTCATGTCGCCCTGGTCGGCCGCGATCCACGCATGACATTGCCCGAAGAGATCGTCCTGCTGACGCTGGATGACGATACTGGCGCCGTGCGCGGCCGGCAAGGCTTCGCCGCATCCCTGGCGCTGGCGGGTGCGGTGATGATGGAACTCTCGCTGCACGGCCGCATCGACACCGACCGCGACACACTGCTGCTGCCATCCGGCGCGCCCACCGGCTATGCGGTGCTGGATGACGCGCTGCGCATGCTCTCGCTCGACCCACCACGCGACAGCCGCGCCGCCCTGATGCTGCTGGCGCGCGACGACGAATCGCGCCGCGCGCAAGTGTTGGACGGCCTGGCCGCCCGCGGCCTGCTGCGCCGCGACAAGGGCGGCTTCCTGCGCCTGTTCACCACCCGCTACCCCAGCGGCGATGCCGGCGCGACAGTGGCCGAAACCCGCACCCGCCTGCGCGCCTTGGTGATGGGCGACGACATCCCCGAACCGCGCGACGCACTGCTGTTGTCGCTGGCGCGCGCCGCCGCGCTGCTGCCGCTGATCTTCAGCGCGGATGAACTCGCCGCGCACCAGGACCGCCTGGCGCTGCTGGCGCGGATGGAAGCGCTCGGCCGTTCGCTGGGCGAAACCGTCGCGGAATTGTATGCAACACGCCTGCGCGCTGCCGGAACCTGAAAGGACCTGCCCATGCCCACACCGCATATCGCCGCCAAGGCCCCGATCGCTGTCGAGGTGGAAGCCGGCAAATCCTATTGGTGGTGTTCCTGCGGCCTGTCGCAGAAGCAGCCTTTCTGCGACGGCAGCCACAAGGGCAGCGAATTCTCGCCCACCCAATACACGCCGGAAAAGTCAGGCCAGGCGTGGTTCTGCGCCTGCAAGAACAGCAAGCGCGGCGCGCTGTGCGACGGAACGCATAAGTCGCTTTAGCCGACGCCCAACAACTCCACATCAAACACCAGCGTCGCGTTCGGCGGGATCACCCCGCCGGCGCCGCGCGCGCCGTAACCCAGCTCCGGCGGGATCACCAAGGTGCGCGCACCGCCCACCTTCATGCCAGCAAAACCCTGGTCCCAGCCGCCGATCACCATGCCCACGCCCAGCTCGAACTGGAATGGCTTGCCGCGATCCTTGCTGCTGTCGAACTTCCGTCCGCGCTTGTCGGCGGCGCTCTCATCAAACAACCAACCGGTGTAGTGCACCGTGATGGTCTGGCCCTGTTGCGGTTTGGCGCCGTCGCCGATTTTCGTGTCGGTGATGTTCATTCTTCGCCCTTATCAGTTTCCAGAAATTCGCGCACCTGCTCCACCACCATCTTCAACGGCGCGCGTGTAATCCCCACCGGCAGCCCACCCAACAGCCGCGACGGCGCACGCCCATCCAGCAGCACGAACACACCCTTGTCATCCGCGCGCCGGATCAGCCGCCCAAACCCCTGGCGCAGCCGATGCCGCGCCTGTTCATCGTCATATCCCTTCGGGTTGCCGCCGCTCAAATGCAGCCGGCGCTCCCGATGCAGAATGGTCGGCCGAGGCCACGGCACGCGTTCATAGACCAACAACCGCAGTGACCGCCCCGGCACATCCACGCCATCGCGCATCGCATCCGTGCCCAGCAGGCAGGAATTTTCCTCTGCGCGAAACACATCGACCAACGTCGCATTGTCCATCGCATCCACATGCTGCGCGTAGAGCGGAATGCCGCCCGCCTCCAATTCCGGCGCAATCAACCGCGCCACCTCGCGCAACCGCCGTATCGCGGTGAACAACCCCAAGCCGCCGCCACCCGAGGCCTGGAACAACGCACGCATCGCGCTGGCCACTTGCGGCGTGCGCGACTTGTCGATGTCCGTCACCACAAAAGCCCGCGTCTGCGCGCCATAATCAAACGGGCTGGCCATCGCCGCGCGCAGCGCCGGCATCGGCAGATGCGACGCCCCTGTGCGCGCCTCGGCCGATAACCAACTGTCCTCCATATCCTGCTCAGGCATCGCGTCGCGCAGCGTGGCACTGGTGATCAGCAACCCATGCGCGGGTGCCGCCACATCGCGCGCGAAAGGCTGCGTCGGGTCCAGCCAGCGGCGCTGCATGCCGGCATCCACATCGCGCGCCTCACGCCGAGACAGTTCCAACCAATCCACCATCGTCGGCCGCGTGCCTGGTTCGGGCACCTGGTGCAGCCCACCCAGCATGCCGCGCCAGGCCGCCAGCGGCATCAAGGCGCGGCGCTGAATGCCGCGGATCGCGGTCTCCAACCGGATGCGGTCGGACAGTTCCAACTCCTCCGGGTTCTCATCGATGCGCGCCTGCAAACGCTGCGCCAAATCCGCCAGCGGAGCTTCGATCTTATGCAGCACGGCAGCCAGCGCATCAGCGGCGGTCAGCAATTCCTCGCTGGCCGGATGCGCATCACATTCCAACCCGTACTGCCCGTCATCATCCTTGGCCCGCGCCATCACCTGCGCGCGCACAGCCAGCAGGAAGGCCAAGGTCGGGTTGGGTTCCGCCCCACCTTCCGCAAAGCGCGCATGCCAGCCAGGCGGCGGCAAGGCACGCGCCGCCTGCAACGCGGCTTCCAAGGGCGGCAGCAGATCACCCACATCGCCCGTCAAATCCTCGATGCGTTTTTGCAGCCCCTTGGCGCGCGACCGCCCGCCCTCAGCGCCGAGCAACCAGCGCCGCAAATCCGCCGTTTCCCAACCGGTGATCGCACCGGCAAAGGCGCTGTCGGCCGCATCAAAAATATGGTGCCCCTCATCGAACACATACCGCAGCGGCCGCCCATCCTCGCCACCGCCCAGCGCTGCCTGCACCATCACCAGCGCATGGTTCGCCACCACCAGCCGCGCCGATCGTGCGCGCCGAATGGAGTGCTCCACAAAACATTTTCTGTAGTGCGTGCAGGCGCTGCGGATGCACTCACCACGCCGATCCGCCAGCTGCCCGATCACCGCGCCGCCATACAGCTCCATGATCCAGCCGGGGAAATCACCACCCACAATGTCGCCATCACGCGTATGCGTCGCCCAACGACATGCCAACGCCAGCGGCATCGCCGCATCGCGCAGGGAAAGCTGCCCCTGCGTCTCCTCCAGGTTCAGCAGGCACAGATAGTTTTCGCGCCCCTTGCGGACCACCACGCGCGCGCGGCGTTCCTCCGGGTCGGGATACAAACGCGCCAATTCCTGGTCCAACTGGCGCTGCAAATTCCGCGTGTAGGTGGACAGCCAGACCGGCGCGCCATTCTTCTCCGCCCACAAGGATGCGGGCGCGATATACCCCAATGTCTTGCCCGTTCCGGTGCCAGCTTCGGCCAGCACCAGGCGCGGCTGACCCTCGGCCTCGCGCGGCGCAAAAGCCGCGCTGACGGCGGAGGCATAATCCGCCTGCGCCGGCCGCGCCTCAGCCCCCTCGCCCAGCATTTCCGCCAGGCGGCGGCGCGCCTCCGCGGGTTCCACCGGCACCGACGCAGCCGGTGGCGGCGGCGCCTCTTCCTCCCATTCCGGCAGGCGGCGCCACGGCCGAAACGCGTTGCGATCAGGCTTCGCGGCCGGCGCACCCAGCGCGGCCAACACACTCTCGGCCCACACCCAGCCAACGGCCGCCTTCAGCTGCGCTGCCATCGCCGCAGCATCCGCCCCCGCCGCACTGCCGCGCGTTTCCGACAGCAGGCGCAGGATGCGCGTGGCCATCGCCGGCAGTTGCGCTGCCGCATCCGCGTCATCCTTCGGTGCCGGCATATCCAGCGCCATCGCCAAGCCGCGTGGCGTGGGTGGCGCCAGGCGCGCCGGCAGGCAGAAGGCGAATAATTCCAGCAGGTCGTAGCAATCCAACCACGGCGCGATATCCAGCCGCCGCGCCGTAGCGGGGCCATGCACCAGCATGGGCGGCGGCAGGTCTCGCAGCGCGCGGCGCGCCTGCTCCCCCGTCAGCATTTCGCCATCCGTCGTCAGGATCGACGCACGGCCCGCACCCGCCACCACGGCCGGCACATCGGGCAACAGCAAGCGCGGTGCTTCGGCCATCAGCGCGCCGCGCGCCGGGCAAGATACACGGTCGCGACCAGCATGAGCGCCGCCCCGATCGGCAACGTCCAGCCCGGTGTCTCAGTGAACAGCGCCCAACCCAGCAAGGCACCGGTCGGGATTTGCACGTATTCCATCGGCGCCAGCAGCCCCGCTTCAGCGCGGCGCGCGGCTTGCGATGCGGTCCAGTCGCCCAGCACCGCCAGCGCGCTGCCGCCCGCCAGCAGCGTCAGCGCAGACCAACTCGGCGTCTCCCAGAACCAGGCCACGAAGGGCGCCCAGAACACCACGCTGGCGATCGCATACCAGGCGATGACGCGCATCGGCGGCTCGGTCGGCGCCAGCGCCCGGAAGGTGATCAGCACCAGCGCGCCGCCCAGCCCCGCGCCCACGGCGGCCAGCACGCCCCAGGACAGCGCGCCCGTCGGCCCCGCGATCACCAGCACGCCCACAAACCCCAGCAGCGCAGCCCCCAGCCGGTCGCGCCGCAGTGCCTCTCCCAATATCAACGCGGCCAGAAAAATCGCCCAGATGGGTCGCGCCTGAGAGATCGACACCGCATCCGCCAAGGGCAGCGCCACCAGCGCCAGCATCCAGCATTGGAAACTGAACAGCCCCGCCGCGCAGCGCCCCGCCATCGGCCATGGCCGGCGCGTCGCCAGGCCCACCAGCCCCATCCGCCACAGGAAGGGTGCGATGATGATCAGGGAGAACACGCCGCGCGCAAAAGGTGCCGCGACCGTCGGCACGCCTTCCTGCATGGCGGCGCGATAGGCCACCGCCGTGCCGGAAAAACACAATGACGCCGCCACCATGAACGCCATCCCCATCAGGGGTTGGCGCGCGGTCAACGCCTGACGGCGTTTGCTGCCACCGCCAGCTGGAAGGCGATCTGCGTGAAGTCGGTCACGATCTGCAGCGCACGCGGGTCCAGGCGCGGCAGGGCGATCAGTTCATCGCCCGGGCGCGGTTGCTGGTTGGTATCCATCACCAATTCGCCCGAGGCACGGCGGATCATCATGGTGGACATCGCACCCCGCGGGCTGAAACCACCCGCCTGACGCACATAGTCTCCCGCAGTCAGGTTGGGCTGCCACAGGATGGCCCGCGGTGCGTTCACTTCGCCCGAGACCAGCACCGTCTGCACGCGTTCGGGGATGACGATCACATCGCCATCTTCCAGGCGCACCGGCGCGCATTGCCCGTTCTGGTCCATCACCACGACCAACCCGTCGGGGCGGGTGCGACGGCCACGGGTGATGTATTGGCTGACCACCTGCGCTTCCGCCGCGCGAATGGCCGCGACACCTTGCGTCGCGCTGGTGGCCAGGAACAACTGCCGTTCCAGCCGATCCAGCGCTTCTTCCATCGTGCGCTGCTGTTGCGCCGCCACGCGCGGGCGCAGCAGGAAAACGCCCTGGGTATTCGCCAGCACAGGGTCAACCGCCACATAGTCCAGCAGGTTGCACAGCTGTGTGTCACGGTCCGCCACCAGCACGGAAGGCCCGATGCGGCTGCCTTCCACGGTCACGCGGATGGTGCGCGCGGGCGCGTCGGTGATGAAGGTGACGGTGTCCTGGTCGGACAGCGAGACCGCCGCCATTTCCCGCAACGTGACATAGCGGCTGAACGGCCGCCCATCACGCGTGCCCTGGATGACGACGTTGGTGGCCGCCGGCAGCGGGCGTGAATATTCGATGATCTCGCGCCCTGTCATGGCGCGGCCGGGCACTTCGAACAGGAAATTGTTGCGGACCGCGCCATCCGCGCCCACCAGCGCGCGCTGGCGACCGACGACGATGGTGTCGCCCTCCTGCAGGCGGATATTCGGCAGGCGGCCGTCGATCAGGAAGGAGTACAGGTCCACGGATGCGACCTGCCCGCCGCCACGGCGCACGATGATATCGCGATAGGATCCACGCGCCGCATCAACGCCACCGGCCCGCACCAGGAAGTCCAGCACGCTGTCAGCCGCGCTGCCGCCGAAGCGGCCGGGCGTGCGCACGAAGCCCGTCACGAACACACCAATGCGCTGCATCGACACCAGCACGGCATAGACCTGCACCTGCTGGGTGTAGATGCGCCGCACCTCGCCCTCGATCACGCGTTGCAGGTCACCGGCGCGGGTGCCGGCCAGGCGGATCGGGCCAATCTGCGGCAGGAACAGGAAGCCCGCGCTGTCGACGATGCCGATGGTCTCGGCCTCCACCGCGCCCCAGACGCGGACGGACACACGGTCACCGGGGGCGACGATATAGGCGGGGTTAGGCGCATCCGACGTGACGGCCGCATCGCGCGTGAACAGGCTGGCGCCGAACACGGCGGTGGGCGTGCCGCTGGCGCGCATGCTGTCGCCCAAGGGTGCGATGATGCCGGCACCAGCCTCGGCCTCGGTCGCGCTGCCTTCGCGCGCGATGGTGCGCGCACCACCAACGGCGCGGGCCGGCGGCACCGAGGATTGCGGCGCGGCGTTCTGCTGTTGCAGGCCCTGCTGCTGCGACATCTGCAATTGCTGCAACGCCTGCGGGTTGCCGAAGCCTGGGATGAACTGCGCGAAAGCGGGACCGGCGGCGAAAACCCCCGCCATCAACAAGGCACTAAGACGCATGTTCCTTCACCCCCGCCAGAATCAACCACCCCAAGCCATAGATCACCGACAGGCCCAGGAAAACATAGACAATCGACAAAAACCTTTGCGGGTAGCGATGACGCTCCGCAAGATTGGGTTCGATGATGCGTTGCAGGAACAACTGCTGACGCTGTGCATCGGCCAGCGCCCTTTCCAGCCCGCTGGTGGCCGCCGTCAACGCGCGACCTGCGAAATCCGCTTCCAGGCGCAGGCGTTCAAACGCCGCCACCTGGGTGGTGAAGCCTTCCGTGCCGGTGGTCGCGGTGCGGCGCCGTTCCTCGGTGATCTGCTGTTGCAGCGCGTCGATACGGTTCTGCAGGTTCTGCACCTGCGGGTTGTTGGGGCGCGCGAAGCCCAGCAAGGTCTGCAATTCGCTGCGCGCCTGGGCCAAGGCACCTTCCAGCCGGCCAATGGTTTCCACCGCGATCGTCGCACTGCGCGAAGGGTCAAGTGCTCGTTCGCGTTCGCGGAATTCAGAGATCGACTGCGATACGGCGGTCACGCGCGCCTCGGCGCGTGCCACCTCGGCGCGCGCGCTGCGCAGCGTGTCGTCCTGGATGCGGGCGTTCAGGCGGTTCACCAAGTCTTCGCCCAGCGCCAGCAGGTTGCGGTTGATCGCCAGGCTGTCCTGGGCGCGGAAGCTGCGGACGGTCAGCGTGGTCACGCCGGTGCTGGCATCGATCACGGCGTGGACCATGCCGCGATAATAATCCAGCAGACGTTCCGCCGGCGGCTCGCTGAACCAGTGCCGCGCCCACCAATCGGCCTCGGGGCGGCGGAAGATTTCCACCAGCGGCATCTGCGCGCGCAGGCCGGAAACCGCATCGTGCGACAGCAGGAAATCCCGCACCGCCACCGCGTCCTCATTCGCGGAGCGGAAGCCGGCATTGTTCAGCGCCTCCGAGAAGAAAGAGGCGCCGCTGGCCTGCCGCGCCTTCACCGTGAAGCGGCTCTCGGAGACGAATTGCGGTGACGCGATCGCGATGAAATAGACCGCCGCCAACAGGGTGGGCAGCAGCACCAGCCAGGCAAAGGGGTTGCGCGTGAAGATGCCGCCAGCGCGCGCCGCCAGCGATTGCGGTGCCGCCGCCGAACGGAACCCGCCCAGCACAAGCCGCCCATCTGCCCCGCGTTCGGCGGGGACCGAGCGGTCAAAGGGCGTCGTAGGCGATGAGAGCCTGGTCCAGATCTTCATGGAAGGTCAGTCGTCCCTCATGCAGGATGGCGGCGGAATTGCAGAAGCTTCGCAACAGACCAGGTCCGTGGGAGACCATCAGTAGCGCGCTGCGTTGCCGGCGTTCTTCCAGTGCGGCACGGCAGCGTTCGGTGAAGCGGGCATCACCCACGGCGATGACCTCGTCGATCAGGTAGCAGTCGAAGTCAATGGCCATCGATAATCCAAAGGCCAGGCGGCTGGACATGCCGCTGGAATAGGTTTGCACCGGCATCCGGAAATATTCACCTAATTCAGCGAATTCCTCGACGAAGCTTTCCACCCAGCCCGGTGACTTACCATAAATGCGCGCCAGGAAACGGCAGTTGTCGGCACCCGTGATCGAAGGATGTACCGCACCGCCGAAGCCCAATGGCCATGACACCGACATGCCGCGGCGCACCTCGCCCCGCGTCACGGGTTCAACCCCGCCCAGGATGCGGATCAGCGTGGATTTGCCCGCGCCATTGCGGCCGATGATGCCGACCGCATCGCCCTTCTCAAACCGGGCCGACACGCCGCGCAGCACGAAGCGCTGCCGGCCATTGGCTTCGTAGGATTTCCAGACGTCGCGCAATTCCAGCATGTCAGTGCTCGCTGGCCAGCCTGCCCTTGACCGCCCGCAGCGCCAGCATGCCAAGCAGGTTCAGCACCACGGTGCAGGCCACCATGTAGCCAAGGTCCCAGTGATAGGGCACGCCCGGGCCAAACTGCCCGTCGCGGATGATCTCGAACATGTGCACGCTCGGGTTCAGCAGCGCGTAATACTGCATTTCCGTCGGCAGCCACCACACCATGAAGAAGGCGCCGGTGAAGGGGATCATCAGATAGGTGAAAGGGTGGACTACGCGCTCTACATTCTCATGGCCCCACACGGTCGCGGCCAGGATCAGCAGCGCAAATCCGTGGCAGAAGGCCGCCATCAGCACAATGCCGACCACGATCTTCAACGGGTCATGCGGCAATGCGGCTTCGAAATTGGACAGCGCGATGATCATGATGAAGACCGCGATCATCACGGTTGCGCAGTCCAGCAGGTTGCGTGCCAGCATCACGTCCAGATACGAAACCTGACGGTGATAAAACAACGGCTGGTTGGCCATCACGCTGCCGGCCGCGCGGTTCAGGATAGCGCGGAAAAGATAATACGGCGTGTAGCCCACGATATAGAACGCCGCGACGTTGAGCCCACCCGGCAGCCCGTGCCCTGACACGTAATGCACCATCGCAATGCAACCGCCCAGGATCATCGGCTCCAGGAAGATCCAGGCATAACCCAGGTGGTGCCGACCAAAGCGCGTGTGCAATTCGCGCAGGATCAGCGCGCTGATCACGCGCAATTGCATGCGCGCGCCGTCCAGCAGCATGGCGGGCAGGCGCATCGCAGGCTCCTATCGGCTGCCGCGCAGCAGCGGCGGCGTCAGCCGTGTGCCGACCGCGGCGTCGGTGCAGACCACCTGCGCCCGTTCCGCCCCGCCCGAGCCCAGCACCACTTCGCGGCATTCGCGGCCGCTGGCGGCGTGATAGACGCGCTGCACGCGGGCGGATTGCGACACGCCGCCCATGTTCACCACGCCCGACCCACCGGCCGGGGTGTTCAGCGCGAAGACCGCGATCGGGTCGGTGGGTGCGACGGGTGCTGCCATCACAGCACCTGCCGGCGGCGGCACCGATGGCGACGACAGCGCCGAGAAGATCGCCGAGCCCGGGATCGACGTGCCGCATCCGGCAAGCATCAGCAACGCAGCCCCGCAGAGCAGCGGGCGGAAAAGGGAAGGCGTCAAGCAGACCTCCGGCATCAGGATGGACAGCCAGCCAAGGGCGCTGGCATGTCCGACGGCACGAATATAGAACACGCGGGTGGAAAATACGATATGAACCCGCGCCGGCTTTGGGTCGCGCCCGCGCTGTGGCGCCAGGTGCCGCATTGCGCCGCCTTCTTCCCGGATTTCGAAGTGCTGGCGGAAGGAGCTGCCCGCGCCGATGGCGCGCTGGCGCTGGACATCGGCGATGTGTCCGAAGGCCCATGGCGCGCGCCTGGTTTCAACGGGCTGCGCGGCGTGCTGGGCCTGGTGGTGCCAGGCCTGCCCGGGCCAGCCCACGCGCCCGACGCGCGGCTTTCCGCCGACCAGGCTGCCGCCCTGCCACACAGCCGCTTCGCCTGCCCCTTCCGCGCGCGCGCGGCGGGCCTGGCGGAAACCCTCGACACCCTGGCGCTGTGGCGCGCGACCGAGGCGGAAAACCGCCAGATCGGCGCCTTCCTGCACATGCAGGGCTGGAAGCGCGACGCCATCGCCACCGCCTTTGGCCATGATGCGGGCCACGCGGTGTTCGCCGAAACCGCGGATGCTGCGCTGGCACAGGATGGCGCCGTGCTGGCCTGGGCCGCCCGGCTGACAGCGGCCGAGGAAGCGCGCGCGCCAACCCGCTTCTGGCGCGTGGAGGACGGCTTCATCCGTTCTGTCGGCCTGGGTGTGAATTTCGCGCCGGCCGCATCCCTGGCGCTGGACCCGGTGGGCATGCACTTCGACGCAACGCGCCCATCGCGGCTGGAAACCCTGCTGCGCGAAACTGTGTTCGACGCGCCCCTGCTGGCCCGCGCGGCCGCGTTGCGCGCCGAGGTCACGCGCCGCAACATCACCAAATACAACCTGCCTGGTGCGGTCGCGCCGCTGCCCGAAACACCCGGCCGCACGCGCATCCTGGTGGTGGGCCAGGTGGAGGACGATGCCTCGATCCGCACGGGCGCGGGCGCGGTCCGCACCAACCTTGGCCTGCTGCAAGCCGTCCGCGCCGCCCACCCCGACGCCTGCATCATCTGGAAGCCACACCCCGATGTGGAGACCGGCTACCGCCGCGGCTACCTGCCCGCGCGCGACGCCGCGCGCATCGCCGATATCGTGCTGCCCATGGGCGATATCCGCAGTCTCTTCGCCCAAGTGGACGCGCTGCACACCATGACCAGCCTGGCCGGTTTCGAGGCGCTGTTGCGCGGCCTGCCCGTCACCTGCTGGGGCCGCCCCTTCTACGCCGGCTGGGGCCTGACGACGGACATGGAACCCTGCGACCGCCGCGGCCGCGCACTGACATTGGATGAATTGGTGGCGGGCTGCCTGATCCTCTACCCGCGCTACCAGGACCCGCTGACGGGCCTGCCATGCCCACCGGAATTGCTGTTGGAACGCCTGGGCGACACGGCGCTGTGGCCCGCGCTGCCACCGGCGCGCCGCGCCTGGGTGGTGTGGTGGAAGCTGCAGGGCCGGCTGTTGCGCGCGTTGCGGCATTGGCGTGTGGTGCCGCGATGAAAAGCATTGTCATCACCGGCGCATCGCGGGGCCTGGGTGCTGCCATGGCGCGGCACTGGGCGGCGCCTGGTGTGACGGTCGCGCTGATCGGGCGCGATGCCGTTGCGCTGGCCGCCGTAGCCGCCGCTTGCGAGGCCGCAGGCGCCACCACGCGCCAAGCCGTGCTGGATGTGCGCGACGCAACCGCGATGTCCGCGCAGCTTTTGGCCTGGGATAACGCACTGCCCTTCGACCTGGTGGTGGCCAATGCGGGCGTGACGGCCGGCACCCGCCCCGATGGCGGGCTGGAAGGGCCGGAAGCCGCCGCGCTTGTCATCGGCGTGAACCTTCAAGGCGCGCTGAACCTGGTGGAACCGCTGCTGCCGCGCCTGCTGGCGCGCGGCGCCGGGCGGGTGGTTTTGGTGGCGTCGGTGGCAGCGTTTCGCGGCCTGCCGGACAGCCCGGCATATTGCGCATCCAAGGCCGGGCTATGGGCCTATGGCGAGAGCCTGCGCCCGCTGCTGGCGCTGCGCGGCGTGGGTGTGACAACCGTCGCACCCGGCTTCTTCCACAGCGCGATGAGCGAGAAATTCATCGCCAACCAGCCCTTCAAACTGACCGCCGAAACCGTCGCCGCGCGGGTGGCGCGCGCGGTCGCGAAGGGGCGTGGTCGCTGCATCGTGCCGCGCCGCATGGGGTACATGCTGCGCCTGTTGGAATTGCTGCCGGCGCCGATCGCGGATCGTGCCGTGCGGCTGTTCCGGTTTTCCGTCAGCGACGGCTGACTATTCCACGCGCATGCCGGTGGCGCGCACCAGCTCCGCCCATTGCCGGCGATCGGCTTCGGCATAGGCAGCATATTCCGCCGTCGTCATCGGCAGCGGCACCATGCCCAGGCTTTCCAGCCGCGCGACATAAGCGGGGCGGTTCAACAACGTCATCATCGCATTGTGGATGGTGGTGACGATGTTGGGCGCAAGGCCCGCCGGGCCATGCAGCCCATACCAGTTCAGCACCTCATAGCCCGGCAGGAATTCCGCCACCGTCGGCACATCCGGCAGCACCGCCAGGCGTGCGCGTGTGGACACAGCCAGCGCGCGCAACCGCCCATCGCGGATGAAGGGCAGCGAAGTGTTGACCGTATCCGCCATGCCAATGATGCGCCCCGCGATCACCTCCGGCACGGCAATGCCGGTGCCGCGGAAGGGCACGTGCTGGATGTCCAGCCCTGCCTTGTGCGCCATCAGCGCGAAGGTCATGTGGGTGGAGGAACCCACACCCGCGCTGCCATAGTTTTCACGCCCCGGACGCGCGCGCACAAACGCCAGGAATTCCGCGAATGTGCGCGGCTGTGCCTGCGGCCCCACCACGAACACCGCCGGCACGCCGGCCATGTTGCCGATGGGCGTCATATCGCCGAAGGGGTCGAAGTTCAGCCGTTGCACGACCGGGTTCACGCCGTGCGTCGCCTGGCTGGCGGTGACCAGCGTGAGACCATCGGGGCGCGCGCGTGCCACGAATTCCGTGCCCACAGCACCACCCGCGCCGGTGCGGTTTTCCACGATGACCTGCTGGCCCAGAAGGGGTGTCAGCTCGTCGGCCAGAATGCGGCTGATCTGGTCCGAGGCACCACCTGGCGCGAAGGGTGCGATGATGCGGATCGGGCGGTCGGGCACCCATGGCGCCTGGGCGGCGGCAGGGGCGGTGATCAGCGCGGGCAGCGCGAGGAGGGTGCGACGGTTCATCCACGGGATGTGGCGCGGCGCGACGGTCATCGCCACCAGTTTTCGCGGCCCGAAAGCGGCCAGCACAGCACCCATTGGCGCGCGTTTGGGCGTTCCGCGCAGGCGATGCCGAAGAAGTGCTCGCGCAGCTTGGCGCGGTGGTTTCTTCAGCCGCGCATCAAAGCGTCACCACCACGCAACCTGCGGCGCGCAAGCTGCACGCGCTTGCAAAGGAGCGCGTGATGAAAATCGAAATCGAAGGCGACAGCGATGCCGCCGTGGCCGTGGCCCTGCTGCAACTGGTGATGCAAGCGGAGGACAAGGAAGAAGGCGCGGATCGCGCGTGGATCCTCTCGACCTACAGCCAGTGCCTGGCGGTGGTGACCGATGGCGTGTTCATCGGCACGCTCGATGAGGACGCGGAAGCCGACGACGAGAACGACGAAGAAGACGCCAAGGAAGAACCAGCCAAAGCCTAAGGCATCGCGCCGGAAGCGCGCAGCCGCGCGCAGGTTTCCGCGCCTAGTATCGCCTCCGCGTGCTCGCCCAATTTCGGGGCGGGCCGCGCCAGCACGGTGGGTGTCGCCGACATATGCGGCGCCGTGCCAACCATCGGCAAAAAGCCGCCCGGCATCTCGTCATCGGGCACTTCGATCAGCGCCTCGCGCGCTGTCACATAGTCATCCGTCTCCAACCGCTCGGGGTCCATGATCGGCCCGATCGTCACGCCGGTCTTGTCGAAATGCGCCAGGTTTTCCGCCATGCTGCGCGCGCCAACATAGGCGCCGATCACCGCATCCAGCGCCGCCGCGTTCTTCACCCGATCATGGTTGCGCGCAAAGCGCGGGTCATCCAGCAGCGCCTCCTGCCCGATGCTGCGCAGCAGCTTTTCCGTCATGCCCTGCGTGCTGGCCGACAGGCACACCCAGCCGCCATCCTGCGTGCGATACACATTGCGCGGTGCTGTGTTGGTGGACCGCGACCCCGTGCGCGGCTTCAGTTTGCCGGTGATGCGCCAATTCGCCATCTGCGGTTCCAGCACGGAAAAAATCGGCTCGAACAGCGACACATCCAGCACCTGGCCCTGGCCCGTGGCTTCCGCATGGCGCAGCGCGATCATGGTGCTGGCCGCACCCATCAGCCCGGCATAGGCATCGCCCATGAACATCGGCGGCAGCACCGGCTCGCGATCGGCAAAACCATTGATGGCGGCAAAACCGGAATAGCCTTCCACCAACGTGCCGAAGCCCGGCTTATGCGCATAAGGCCCGGTCTGCCCCCAGCCCGAAACCCGCACAATCACCAGCGCCGGATTGATCGCCAGCAATTCCGCCGGCGGCAGCCCCATCGCCTCCAGCACACCAGGCCTAAAACTCTCCACCAGCATCGCCGCACCGCGCACCATCTCCTTGATGGTCGCGATCGCATCCGGATGCCGAAAATTCAGCGCCACCGAAAACTTGTTGCGGCAGATCGTCTTCCACGATGTCTCGACACCGCCCACCCGCCAGGCGCGCAGCGTGTCGCCATCGGGCGGTTCGATCTTGATCACCTCCGCGCCGTGATCGGCCAGCACCTTGGTCAGGATGTTGCCGGCCACCAGCCGCGACAGATCCACCACGCGCACCCCATGCAGCGCCCCGCGCGCAGTCGGGTTGAAATCAACGCGCTTCATTCGGGACGGATCGCCGCGCGCGCCGCGATGTCACGGAAGCGCGCCAAATCCGCGGCCAATTCCGTGCGGAAAGCTTCCATTGGCGAAAACGCCGGCAAGGCGCCCTCGCCCTCATACACCCGCGCCACATCAGGTTCCGCCAGCGCATCGCGCACCGCCGCCTGGATGCCAGCGGCCACCGGCGCCGGCAGGCCCCGCGGCGCGAACAACCCCCACCAGATCGCACCGCCCGCGACATCCTGGCCCAAGGCCTCCCGCGCATTCGGCACGCGCGGAGAACTGGCCGGCCCGCCATCAGCAAGCGCGG
Organism: Alphaproteobacteria bacterium; assembly: GCA_013298245.1. Taxonomy (GTDB): domain Bacteria; phylum Pseudomonadota; class Alphaproteobacteria; order Acetobacterales; family Acetobacteraceae; genus Rhodovarius. The sequence goes on along the minus strand of JAAFHD010000006.1, from coordinate 1,249 downwards.
CTATCACCCGCACGCGCCCCTCGCGGATCGGCGCATTCGCACTTGCCACGGTGGTGATCAGCATCTGCACATTGCCCGCGACCAGGTCCGTCACGGCCGGCGGCATGCCGCGATACGGCACGTGGTTCATGCGCACATTCGCGATCAGCCCGATCTGTTCCGTCAGGAAATGCCCAATGCTGCCGGGGCCGCTGCTGGCGTAATCGATGCGCCCCGGATTGGCGCGCGCAAAGGCGATCAACTCAGCCATCGTGCGCGCCGGAAAGGCCGGATGCACGAGCACGATGAATGGCGCGCGTGCCAGCACCGCCACGGAATCAAAACTCGTCACCGCATCATAGGGCGTGCGCTGGATGGCGGCGGTGGCGACGAAGCTGGTGGATGTCACCATCAGCGTCAGCCCATCCGCCGGCGCCTGCGCCACCTGCTGCGCGCCGATCGCACCACCCGCGCCGGGGCGGTTTTCGATCACCACCGCCTGGCCCAACCTGCCTTGCAGTTTCTCGGCCAAGGGCCGCGCGATCACATCATTCGAACCACCAGGCGGGAAGGGCACCACGATCCGCACTGGCCGGTCGGGCCGCCATGTCGGTTGCGCGATGGCGGGTGTCGCGAGCAGCAAAAGCGCAGTGCGGCGAAGCATGGCGTTGTTCTCCCTGGCCCCGCTGTAGCGCAGGCCGGGCGCCGTGTCAGGCGTCGACTTTCGCCACGACAAAGGTATGCATCACGCCGTCCTCGCCGCGGATCGAGACATATTCGCCCGGCACGAAGCGATGCTCACCCAGCCGATACCCGGCCTCGTCATCATCGGCGCTGTCCTGGTCGTAGTCGAAGGCCCAGGTGGCGCCGCCGCGGCCGCCGGGCTTGTGGACCAGGAAGCCGTGTTCGTCGGCCTCCCCGGGCCAGAAGCGGCGCACCACGCAATGCGCGCGGCTGCTCTTCCAGCGCGCCAGATCGATGCGGTGCTCGGCATCCAGCGGCGCGCGGAAGGCATAGCCATGCGCGGCGCTGCCGCCCGGAAAATCCTTGCTGCGCGCCATGTGCAGCAGGATATGGTGCAGGCCATCGGGTGACGACATCGCGGGTCCTCCTGCGATGCAGCGTGGCACGCGGGCGCGCGCGGCACCTTGCGCTGGATCACATCGCGCATCGTGCGCGGGGTGCTACACTGCCCCGCATGCGGCTCATGGAATTCATCGCCCTCGTGCTGGTGATGGAGCTGACACCAGGGCCGAACATGAGCTGGCTC
>JAAFHD010000059.1 GCA_013298245.1 Alphaproteobacteria bacterium | reverse complement strand
CATGATGGTTTCCATCGCCAGGTGGTTGGTGGTGGCGACACCAGAGGTTGCGAAGCTGATCGCACCCGGGCGGCGGCGGGCGTCTTCGATCATTTCGCGGAAGTCGCGCCAGGGGGCGTCGGCGCGGACGGCGACACCGAACAGCCAGCCGGTCAGGCCGATGATGTGGGTGAAGTCCCGCACCGCATCCCATTGCGGCTGGCGCACCAGGAAGGGGCGGCGGATGATGGAAAAGTGCATCTGGCCGACGGTCAGGCCATCGGGGCGGGCTTCGCGCGCCAGGTGCACGGCGTGCAGCGTGCCGCCGGCGCCGGAGCGGTTTTCGACCACGAGCGGTTGGCCGAGCGCGCGACTGACGTGTTCGGTCATTGCGCGCATCTGGGCGTCCGCGCTACCGCCGGGGGGCCAGGGGATGATCATGCGGATCGGGCGGTCCGGGCGCCAGGCGGGTTGGGCGAGCGCGGGCGCGGCCAGCAGGCCGGCGGGCAGCGCGAGAACGGCGCGGCGTTGGGTCATGATGGGTCCTCCCTTTGGTTGGCGGTATTGGGGCATGGCGCGGGCGGATTGCCAAGTGTTCATGCGAGGCCTTGTGCTGGTGCTTGAGCGGTGCATCATTGTGATGCAAAAAGCCGCATGCCCAGCACCAACCGCGCCGGCGTGACCGTCCGCCTCGACCCCCATGCCCATGCCCGGCTGCAGGACATCGCGAAGGCTGAACACCGATCTGTCGCCGCCGTGCTGGAGCGCCTGGTGGAACGCGAAATCCAGGCGCGCGAGGAGGCCGAGCGCGTCATCCGCCTCCATGTCGCGCCGGAACTGCACGGCCAGGCCTTCGGCACGCCTGACCGCCTGCCGGGCGAGACCGACCGCAGCCACGCAAGCCGCAAACAGGCCATCGGCGCGCTGTTCGGCCGCTGAACGGCCATGGCCGTCGCAGCCGGCTGCTTCGTCTGGACCGTGTTCCCGTTTGGCCCGCCCGACGCACCCGAGCAGCCAGGGCCGCGGCGCCGCATCGCCTATGTGCTGGCGACCGACAGCGCGCCGCGCGTGCCCATGCTGCTGCTGGCCTATACCAGTTCCGGCGCGTGGCGCGGGGCGGCGGCGCGCCCGCCGCAGGGTGTGCTGGAATTCGACGCGGCGGCTGCGCGGGTGCTTGGGCAGCGGCCGTTCCACATGGATTTGCGCTGCCTGGCGCAAGTGCCGATGACGCTGCGGTGGTTGCCTGATCTCGGGCTGGCTTCGCGCGGGGTTGTGGGCACGGCCGGGGTGCGGCTGCGCGCACGGATCGATGTCGCGTTCAGCGAACTGGTCACGCGCAACCGCAACTTGATCGAGATGCGCGGGCCGCGATAGGCGCGGCCGACGTGCAGCGCCCGATGATGCAGCGCCGGGAGATTTCCGCCCGCTCCGGCGCGGCGGGGTCCGGCGTACAGGAATACTTACCGCAGAACTTCAAGCCTTTTCTAGACGGGTATGGAGGTGGGCGGGCGGGGTGGCCACAGGTTCAGTTGCTGCAGCAATTGGAACAACACATACGGCAGGATCACGGTGGTAAGGATGTGAAACACCACGAAAAACATGATAATCCCGATCATGGTGCGGAGAAACAGCGAATCCCGCAAATTCGCCATGACGGCATATTGTCGAAACGTGACGCCATCCGGCTTCTTCAGCCATTGCAGACCGACCCAGATGGCGACAATCAGGAACAAAAGCACATAAATGTACAAAAATGGGCCGATATAGAAGCGCGCATCAACATTGATCGGTGCCTGATCCATGGAAGTGTCGCCTAGCGCTGCCGCATCTATGAATATCAGCCCATGAATAGGGTGCGCAGATGGCGCGATCAAGCGGCGCGGAAGCAGGCGTCGCGCGAGGGTCGGCGCGCAAGCGATCAGTGAAGCGATATTCTTGGCAAATTTTGCCAAACCGCGCTATCCTGCTCGGCATGACCACCATGAACGTCTCGCTGCCCGAAGCACTGAAGGCCTTCGTGGACCAGCAGGTCACAGCCCGCGGCTACAGCACCAGCAGCGAATATGTGCGCGAACTGATCCGCCACGACCAGGACCGCCAGCAGCTGCGCAACATGCTGTTGGAAGGCGCTGCCTCCGGCCCTGGCAAGCCGGCCGATGACGCCTATTTCGCCCGGCTGCGCCAGCGCGCGCGTTCGCCGAAGCGGGCGTGACGGCCAAGCCGGTCATCCAGCGCCCGCGCGCGCAGCGCGACGTGGATGACGCAGTCCGGCACTACCTGGCCGAAGCCGACGAAGCCACGGCCCAGGCCTTCATCGACGCGCTGCAAACCGCGTATCGTCGCATCGCGCGGCACCCCGCCATCGGCTCCCCGCGCCATGGCCTTGAGACCGGGATCGACGGGCTGCGCAGCTGGCCGCTGCGCCGCTTTCCGCACCTGGTCTTCTATATCGAGCACGAGACGCATCTGGACATCTGGCGCGTGCTGCACGCGCAACGCGACATCCCCGCCTGGATGCGCGAGCCCGCCGCGCGGTAGCATCGCGCCCGATATGCGCATCATCCCCGCCCCCAGCCCCAACCACGACGCCCGCCCCGATGGCGCGCCCATCGACATGCTGGTGCTGCACTACACCGGCATGCAGACCGGCGCGGCCGCCCTGGCGCGCCTGCGCGACCCCGCGGCCGGCGTGTCCGCCCATTATGTCGTGGAGGAGGACGGCCGCGTCTTCGCGCTGGTCGATGAATCCCGCCGCGCCGCGCATGCCGGCGTGTCGTTCTGGCGCGGCCATACGGGGCTGAATGCGCGCAGCATCGGCATTGAAATCGTGAACCCCGGCCATGAACACGGCTACCGTGATTTCCCGGTGCTGCAGATGGCTGCCCTGGCGGATCTGTGCGAGGCCATCCTCGCCCGCCACCCCATCCCGCCGCGCAATGTGGTCGGCCACAGCGACATCGCCCCCGACCGCAAGCAGGACCCCGGAGAATTGTTCGACTGGCAGGGCCTGGCCAGCCAGGGCATCGGTGTGTGGCCGCGCGCGCCGGCAGCACCCGTGCCGGACATCACCGCAGCCCTCGGCGCCATCGGCTACCGCGACGACCTGCCGCTGCCCGTGCTCATCACCGCCTTCCAGCGGCATTGGCGGCCCGCGCGCGTGGATGGCATCGCCGATGAAGAAACCCGCGCCATGATCGGCGCTGTGCTCGCCGCGCTGTAAGGCAGAATTCACCGCCTCCATCATCCATCGCGGTGATGCGGGGTCTTGCGCAACGCGTTTGAATCATGGCGAATTTCGCAACAACCAGCATGGTCTTCTCCGTGGCATGACGCTGCCCCTGCACCAGCCCGAAGGGCGCTTGCGCTTTGGCGCCTGCGTGCTGGATGTCACGCGCGCGGTGCTGGCCGCGCCCGACGGCACCGAAGCCCAGCTGCGCCCCAAAACGCTGGAACTTCTGCGCCTGCTGCTGGCCAATGCCGGCCGCATCGTGACGCGCGAGGAATTGCTGGACCGCGTCTGGCCCGATGTTTTCGTCACTGATGACAGCATCACGCAATGCATCAGCGAAATCCGCCGTGCCATGGGGCCTTTGGGGTCGGCGCTGCTGCGCACCATGCCGCGCCGTGGCTATATCCTGGAAGCCCGCGTCGAGGCCGATGTGGCCATGCTGCGCGAGGAACAGCCCGCCATCGCCGTGCTGCCGTTTCGCCAGGGACCCGGCGCTGATCCGTGGCTGGCCGATGGCATCATCGAGGGCATTGTGCATGTGCTCTCGGGGCTGGACCGGTTGCTGGTGGTGTCACGCGGGGCGGCGCTGGCGGTCGATACGCCGGACCCGCGCCTGGCCGGCCAGCGGCTTGGCGTGCGCTATGTGTTGAGCGGCACGATCGCCATCGCCGGCGGGCGGCTGCGCGTGACCACCGAACTGGCCGATGCCGAGACCGGCACCATCCTGCGCACCGACCAGCACGAGGCCCCGGCTGGCGACATCTTCGCCCTGCAGGACCGCATCGCCGAAACCGCCGCCGCCACGGTGGCGCCGCAGCTGCGCGCCATCGAACTGGCCCGCGCGCGCCGCACCGCGCCAGAGGACCTCAGCACCTATCAACGCGTGCTGCGCGCGCTGGATGAAATGCGCCGGATGGACCGCGACGCGATGCTGGCCGGCCGCGCCTTGCTGGACGCCGCCATCGCCGCCGCGCCGGATGATGCGATGGCGCAGGGCTATCTGTCCTGGTGGTACATGGTCTGGTCCGCCCAGGGCTGGTCGGTCGATGCCGCGGCCGATGCCCGCGCCGCCGAGGCCGCCGCCGAAGCCGCGCTGAATGCCGACCCGCAGGATGCGCTGGCCTTGTGCATCCGCGGCGTGCTGCTGGGCTTCCTGCGCCAGGACGCGGCCGCTGGCATGCGCCTGGTGGATGAGGCCGTCGCGCTGCGCCCCAGCCTGGCGCTGGCCTGGAGCTTCGGCGCCCTGCTGCGCAGCTGGGTGGGTGAGGGCGAGGCCGCGGCCATCTGGGCGGAACGCGGCGTGCGCCTGGCACCTTTGGATCCGTTGGCCTTCTTCCATGAACATGTGCTGGGCCAGGCGCATTACGTGGCGGGTGATTTCGAGGCCTCGATCCGCTGGAGCCGCGCCTCGCTGGCGCGGCAGCCGAAGCACCTGCCTAGCCTGCGCGCGCTGATCGCCGCCAAGGTGGCAGCGGGGCGCATGGACGAAGCCCGCACGCGCGCGGCCAGGTTGCTGGCACTCGACCCGTCGATGCGGCTTTCCGCAGTGGCGGCGCGCACGCCCATGCTGGGCCAGGTGCGCGATGCTTTTATTGCCAGGCTCGCTCAGGCGGGGCTGCCGGACTGAGCCACCACGCCATCATCGCAACAGGAAGGGAAGCACCGCATGCCGTCCAACATGGGCAACATGGGCAATATGGGAAACATGGGAAATATGGGGAACATGGGCAACATGGGGAACGGCGCGAATGGCGGCGCCGCCAGCATGTTCCTGCCCGACCGTGTGGACCTGCCCTTCGTCACGCTGGCCGATTCCAGGCAGCCGCCCGGGCGCATTTCGGATGCCGACCATCGGTCGGGCCATGAGCAGAATTTCCACCGCAACTGGTCCACCGAATGGCGTGCGTGGAAGCTGTTGATGCAGTTCACCGACACCACCGCCTGGAAGGCGCGCCAGCAGGCCGATGTCAGCGGCAGCATCACCGAGGCAGGCCCCGGCGGGCTCGGGCTGACGCCCTGGTGGAACCGCTTCGGCGGCCAGAATCTGACCAAGGCGGTGAACGAGGAAATCGACCAGCTGGTGCTGGCGGCCGAGACCGAACGCGCGGACGCCATGGGCGAAATTCTGTCGCAGAGCGATGAGTTCGTCTCCGAGTTCATGCTGCTGCTGAATGCGCGCCCGGGCAGCCACCCGCAGACGCTGCTGTTGATGAATGGCGCGGTGCTGATCGGCTGCATGGCCGGGCAGCATTTCAAGCAGATCGGGCAGCGGCGGCGGCCCAGCCAGGTCTGCGCCGCGCTGCTGCCGCCGATCGCGGTGCCGGGCCATGCCGCCTATCCGTCGGGGCATGCGACGCAGGCGACGCTGATCGCGATCCTGCTGCGCGCGGTGCTGGGCGACAAGACGCATGCGGGCGCGCTGATGGCCGTTGATACGCTGGCCACGCGCATCGGGCGCAACCGCGAAATCGCGGGGCTACATTATGCGTCCGACACCGCGGGTGGGCGCGAACTGGCCGCGAGCCTGGCCAAGGCGCTGATCGGCGACGTGCTGAACCCGCTGGACTTCGATGACGGCATGCCCGGCTTCGAGGGCGTGTTGCGCGCCGCCCGCGCCGAATGGGACTGACCCATGGCCGGCACCGGAGAAACACTGCCCTACGCCAATAACTTCGCGCTGGGCACCGCGGAAATGGCGCGCATCCGCCGCGATATTCCAACGCCACCGGCGGGCTTCAACGCGCGGGTGGCAAGCGAGGCGGACCTCGCAGCCTATCGCCTGCCGGCGCGGCCCGACCCGGTCGTCGCACCCCGGCTGCGCGCCTTGTGGGACCGCGCTTTCGCGCAACGGCGCGCCTATGTGGCGCCGGAATTGCGGCTGCGTTCGGCGATGCTGCACCCGATGCTGTCGGCGCAGGGCGGCGGGTTGTCGGATGGCGCGGGGGCGTTCGGCGGGCGTTGGGGCAGCAGCCGCAACTGGTCGGGTGCCGTGATCGCCGCGCGCGATGGCATGGTGTTCCAGCGCGTCGCGGCCGATTGGCGCGTGCCACAGGCCGCGATGCCTGCCGATGCGCAGACCGTGCTGAACACGCCAGGCGGCCTGCCGGGTGGTTCATGGAAGGCCAGCATGTGGATCGGGCTTGATGGCTACAGGCGGTCTTCGATGTCGCTGCCGCAAATTGGCACGACATGCGATGTCACGTCGGGCGGCGTGCTGCGCTGCTATCTGTGGGTGCAGTGGTGGGTGCGCGACAAGTTCTTCGGCGAGGTGGAGGTGCAGAGTTTCCAGGTCAATGCGGGCGATGAGATCATCGCCTTCATGGATGTGGTGAAGCCCGATGATGTGGGCTTCAACATCACCAACGTGACGACCGGGCAGCATGTGACGATCGCCTGGGTTTCGGGCGAAATCCTTGACCAACCTGGCAATACGCCGGCGGGCAAGCTGCCGCAGCCACCAGGCAGCGTGAACCGCAGGCTGACGCCGGTGGAGGGGCGGCATGCGGTGTGGTGCGTCGAACGCCCTTCGGTGATGCCGACGGATGCGCAGATCAAGGCCGGCATCCGCCCCGACCAGATCAGGAAATACCGTCTGCCGGCGCTGCCGGGTGCGGGCTTCAGCGGGGCCGCGGCGCTGATGCGCGGGGCAGGCGGCGCGATGGAGCGTGACCTGACGGCGGCGCGGCAATTGCGCATGCTGATGGCGCGCGGCGATGACGTGGTGGCGCTGTGCGGGCCGGAGGCACCGGCGACGGGCGGCGACAAGCTGGTGGTCGAACCCGCTTGACCCCGGCGCGCCCGGCGCGCAGTGGTGGCGCGCCAGGCGGCTGGATGACCGCTGGCCCATGGCTGGCCCATGGGCTGGAGGAAAGTCCGGGCTCCACGGAAGGACGGTGCCGGCTAACGGCCGGCGGGGCGGGCAACCGCTTCAGGGACAGTGCCACAGAGAGCAAACCGCCTGGGACATCGCCAAAATGGCGCCCCAGGCAAGGGTGAAAGGGTGCGGTAAGAGCGCACCGGGGCCTGGGCAACCAGGCCCGCATGGCAAACCCCACCGGGAGCAAGGCCTTATAGGGGCGGGTGCGGTTCGCCGCAGGGGTCTTTCGCCCTTCCGCCCGGGTTGGCCGCGAGAGGCATGTGGTGACACATGTCGCAGAGGAATGGTCGTCCAGGTGGTGCAAACCACCAGACAGAACCCGGCTTACAGGCCGCCTGGTATTTTTTGTGTGGATTGACCTGGCCAGCTACGAAGGAACCACGATGAAACGCCTGCTGCTGGGATGCCTGTTGTTGTTCGCCGCCCTGCCGGCCCGCGCGGAGGTGACCAACTGGTGCAGCCCGCAGGCCGGCACGATCCGCTGCGACGTGAGGCTGGGTGCGGCCAGCCAGTTCCGTGGTGATCCGGTCTTCGTGGTCTCGGTGCAGGTGCACAGGATGCGCGCGGATGCCGATATCAGTGTCACCACCATCGCGACCGATTGCGGCGCGCAGATGGAGTTCCGCAACACCGCCAGCATCGCGCGTTCGGCCGCGGCCGCGGTGGCGCGCTTCAGCTGGCCGGTCGCCCTGGAAGGGGCGGCGCAGCGCTGCGTGCGCGTGGTGTTCGAGAACTGCATCCTGCCGGGCGAAGCGGCCTCCAATGCCAGCTGCATCGCGGTGATCCAGGCGCAGAATTCGCGCGCGACCGTGCGCTGGTGATGCGCGCTGGATCAGCCCCTGAGCCGCTGCGCTGCCGCTTCCACGCAGCGTTCGAACACATCCAGCGCGTCGAAGGGCCGGTCCTCCTCGGGCAGCGTGATGGGCAGGCCGCCGCCCCATAGCACCGCACCCGGGATCATCAGATTGTCGGGCAGGCCGAAGCCGCCGACGGCGAGGCCGGGCATGGGGTCAGGGTTGCGCGCCAGATGCGCCGCACTGCGCGCGGCGAAGGGTGTCGCGCTGTTGGAATAGCCGAAGATCGGCTTGCCCGCACCCAGGAACCAGCCCAGTTCCACCAGCGTGCCGGCATCGGCCGAGGCGCCACGGAAGGGTGTGAGGTTGGCGATGATGATGTCGGATGCCGCCATGATGGCGATGTCTTTCTGGAAGATCACGCGCCAGGCGTCTTCGTCGGGCATGGCGGCCAGCGATGCGACATCCTCGTTCAGCGGCGGACGGGCATCGATGCCGTGCGCGGCGCAGATGGCGCGTTTGCGCGCGGCGTGCGCGGGCGCGTTGGGCAGGAAGACGTCAGGGCCGGCCAGGTAGGCCACGGGGCGCGTGGTGCCCGTCATTGCTGTTCTCCATCCCGACGCCACTACACCATGCCCTCGAACGTCGTGACGCGCGACGCGAAACGGTGATGGGCGCGCCAATCGCGCAGCAAACCATCGGCGGACGACACGGTTATCGCGCCGGTCTTGATGGCGCACAACACGATATCCTCGGTCATGATGATCCGCGCCGCCTTGTCACGCCGCCGCATCTCCGCTGCCGCCAGGCGCTCCTGAAGACCGGCCGCCATGCCGCGCGTCAGCGCGACGGCCATAACCGCGCGCTCGCCAGGACCGAAGCGGCCAGGGCGGGCCAGTTCGGCGAATAATGCGACCTCTGCGGGTGCGCGAATGCTCTCGACAACCAGCTGGCCGGCGCTGATAGCGGCGTCCAGCACCGCACGTTGGGCAGGCCGCGCCACCTCGGCCAGCACATCCTCCGGCACCAGCAGCGGCACGGCCAGTGGCTGCAGAAGATCCATCCGGTCGATCCGAACGAAGTTCAGCAGCACCGAAGTGTCGAGGACGATGCTAGTCGGTTCATGCAGCGCCACCAGCGGAGCTTCAGCCCATCAACTCGGCCAGTTCCAGGATCGCGTCCGCGTCCGGAAATTCCAGGTGGCGGGCGATCTCGGTGAGGCGGCCGCTGGTGATCAACTCCCGGCGCCAGGCCTCCATTGCCAATGGCAGGATTTGCCATCGCAGGTCGGCATCCCGAGGCGGCGGCGTTCCCGCCGACTGGCTGGTGTCCGCGGCGCGCCTGACCTCGGAGATGTAGCGGTTGGCGGCGGGCGTCTGCTTCTGCAAAGCCTCGCGCTCGGCCGGGTTGATCTGGCCCAGGCCCAGCAGGCGCCACAGCGCGGCCGGGTAGCTGACGCCGAAGCGCTCGGCGACCAGTGCTGCATCGATCACCGTGATGATCTGCGACCGTGGTGGGGTGCGCAATTCGCCGCGCACGCCTTCCTCATTGGCCAACGCATCGGGCACCGCTTCTTCACGGCGCGAACCATGCCCCTTGCCCAGGCCGTGCAGGAATTCCCGCATGCCATCCGCCGGCATCAGGAAGGTCGCGGCGAAGGCATTGGCGCGTTGTTCGCGCGTGTCACGGCGGTTGCTGCTTTGCGTGATGACGGCGGGCTGGTCCCTGTCCATCAGCGCGTGGCCGTATTCATGTGCCAGGGAAAAGCGGCACCGCCGGAAATCCTGTTGGCTGTTGGCGATGACCGCCAGGCCGAAATCCTTGCCGCTGAGGAACAGGCCGGACATGTCCTGCGGCAGGTCCAGCGTCGCTGCCCAGACGCCCTGGCTGCCGATCAGGTCGGTGAGGTCGCGGATGGGCGCATTGCCGAGGTCGAGCCGCCGGCGTTCCTGTTCGGCGACCATCTGGCCCTGGTCGATGGCCGATCCGGTCGAGCGCGGCGGCGGCAGGTCATGCCGTGGTAGGCCGGAGACCGGCTCGCGCCCCAGGAGACGAAGCAGGGACGAACCATCGCGGAACAGTTGCACGCAGCGCCCGACCTGCTGCTGCGCGGTTGATGCGGCAAGGCCGGGTTCCTGGCGGAACAAGGCTTGGACAGGATCGCCCTGTTCGGCTGCGTCATCCGTGCTGACGAACCATTCGACCGGGCGGCCGTACAGGGTCGCAAGACGGGTGAGTTCGAGCGTGGATATCTGTCGCTGTCCCGATTCCATCAGGCTGATGGCGGAACGCGGAACACCGAGTTGGGCGGCGGCCAGATCCTGGCTGATCTGGCCGCGCGCGATCCGCATTCTTTGCCCGAGTTGTTCTGCGGTCATGGTCATCGGCGATCCTCTGGGGCGGAAGCACCGGTCCAGGCATTTTGGCCTGAGAGTTCCGCCTTGGGGGCAGATAACAAAATCGAACGCCGAAAGTCAAATATTGCCGTCGATGTTCGATTCGTACGATATCAGTGCAAGTCTGGGAACGGTTTGCCCGGATGGAGTCGGGGTGTTTTCGGGCGGGCGACAGGCCAGCCCGCCATGGTCAACCGGCCTCGCGCGCCAGAGCATCCAGCGCCGCGCCAAAGCCGCGCAGGCTGAAGGGCAGTTGCAATTCGCGCCCGGCGCTGTCGCGGAAGTCGATGCGGCCCTGGTTTTCGCCGCGCGCGCGCAGGCGGCAGGCGGCGGATGGCGGCGTCGTCGCGCAGGTCCAGCTCCGCGAAGCAGCCGCCGCGCTGGGCGGAACACATGCGATAGGTGGGCGACAATGCCTCGGCCGCCGGCGCCGCGGGGTCATGGATGAGCCGCAGCGGGGCATCGACGCGCACTTCCAGCGGCACCTGCACGATCAGGCGCAGCGGCTCGCCGCGCGCGGGGCGGCCCAGCACCACCTGCAGGATGGGCTGGCCGCGCTGGTCTTGCAGGGCCTGCTGGATTTCACACACGCGCGTGGCCGGCTGGCCCTGCGGGCGCAGCGTTTCGCAGCGCAGGTTCCAGTCGCCGAAGCTGGCGGTGGTGCGGTCCGGCGCGTCGGGCGTGGCGGTAGTGGCGGGGGTCGCGGTCGGTGGGCGGGCGGGCGGCTGTTGCGCCTGGGCGGCGAAGGGCAAGGCGATGCAAAGGGTCAGGGCAAGGCGACGCATCAGGGCAGCTCCGGTTCGGTCACTGATAGTGTGGCGGGTGCCGGCGCTGCGGCCAAGCCCGCCGGCCTGGCGCGAAAAGAACAGTCGTTCGGGCGGCAATCAGCCCAGCGTCGCGCGCCCCTGGGCTGCCATGCGCACGCCGGCATTGGCCGCGCCGAAGCCTTGGTAGCCGGCGCCGCGCTGCACCAGTTCGAAGAAGAAGCGGTCGCGGAAAGCGTGCGTGTAGGCGTGGCGGAAGATGTGGCCTTCCGCGTCCTGGTCGTGCAGCAGGTGGCGCTGCGCGAGGGCGGCCAGGGTGTCGTCATCGAGCGCGAAACGCGCGCCAAGATCGTCATAGTAGTTGGGCGGGATGTGCAGCAGCGGCGCGCCGGCAGCATCCACCGCGGCGGCGACGTTGTCGGTGGCAAACGCGATGTGGTGCACGCCAGCGCCGGCGAAGGAGGACACGAAACGGCCGGTGCCGGTGCGGCCGCTTTCGGAGACATTCAGCGGCAATCGCACCGCGCCGTCGCCGCCGGTGAAGGCGCGTGAGCGCACCAAGCCATAGGGGTCGGGCAATTCCCATGGCGCGTCGGGTTCCAGGCCGAACAGCGCGCGGTGGAACAGCACGAAGCTGTCCAGCATGCCGGTGGCGAGCGCGTGGGCGACATGGTCGATACCGGTCAGTGGGGAGGGCGCGTCTGCGCTGGTGGTCAGCGCGAAATCATCGGCCCAGATGGGCGGCGCGCCGGCGGCGATCAGGTGGATCAGCGTGCCGTCGGGGGCGCGGATGGCGGGGATGTCGCGTTCGCGCGCGCCGCGTTTTTCCTGCCAGATGGAACAGCCGAGCGCGCGCGCGCGGGCCAGGACGCGGGTGGGGTCATCGACGATGAAACCCATCGCCGAGACGCAGGCGCCGAAGAGTTCGAAACGTTCGGAGGCGGCGCTGTCAGGTTCCGCGTTCAGCACCAGGTTGACGCCGCCGGCGCGCCAAAGTGCCACATCCTTGCTGCGGTGCTGGCCGGCGGGCGCGAAGCCGAGGGCGGAGAGCATGGCGCCGAGTTCGTCGCGCGCGGTGTGGTCGAGGGCGAATTCGACGAAGCCGATGCCGTGCAGGGTGGGGGCGGCCGGAAGGGGTGCGAGGCCGGCCTGGTCGGCGAGGAAGGTCAGGCTGCGGATGCCGTCGCGCGCGATGCGGCGCGAGGGGGCGGCGCGGAATTCATCGTTGAAGATTTCGAGCGAGAGCGGGCCGGTGTAGCCGGCGCGCAGGACCTCGCGCAGGAAGCCAGCGACGGGCAATTCGCCCTGGCCTGGGAAGAGGCGGTGGTGGCGCGACCAGGAGAGTGCGTCCATCGACAGGCGCGGCGCGTCGGCCAGTTGCAGGAAGAAGAGTTTTTCGGCCGGCACGGTGTCGGCCAGGCCAGTCAGGTCATCGCCGAGGGCCAGGGTGTGGAAGCTGTCCAGGATGAGGCCGAGGGACGGGTGGTCGGCGGTGCGCACGATGTCCCAGGCCTGGCGCCAGCGCGAGACATGCCGGCCCCAGGCGAGGGCTTCGTAGCCGATGCGAAGGCCGCGCGTGGCGGCGGCTTCGGCCATCCAGCGCAGGTCTTCGGCGGCGCGGGCGGGGTCGGGCAAGGCTGTTGGTTGGGTGTTGCTGCAGACCAGCAAAAGGGGCGCGCCGAGTTCCTGCATGGTGTCGAATTTGCGCAAGGCGCGGTCGC
>JAAFHD010000058.1 GCA_013298245.1 Alphaproteobacteria bacterium | reverse complement strand
GCCGCCTGACCTACATCGCCACCGACACCGACGAAGCCGAGGCCTTCCCCCATTGGTCCCTGCTGGACGCGGTGGGCGTGCGCATCTTCCGCCCCCTCGGCGCCGATGACCGCGCGCCGGATTGGGAAGCGCCCATGCAGCGCGAGGCCGAACGCCTGGACCGCCTGGCCGAACGCACCCGCAAGCGCATCTGGGTCGGCGAAATCGGCGTGCGCTCCGCCGCCAGCGCCGCCGCCGCCCCGGCCTTAAGCGCCGAAGACCGCCCCAGCATCGCTGACCAACGCGTGCAGGCCGAAGTCATCGCCCGCTGGCTGCGCCGCCTGGACCGCCCGAGCGTAGAGGGCGTCTTCCTCTGGCGTTGGTTCAGTGACCCCACGCGCGGCGGCCCCGACGACACCGACTTCACCATCCAGAACAAGCTGGCCGAGGGCGTGCTGCTGCACGCATGGCTGGCCCGGTGACCGCGCTGTCAGACCTGGCGCTGCACCGCCGGCTGGACGCGCTGCTGCCCGATGGCGGGCCAGGTGCGACCATCGGCATCGCCCGCGCTGGCCAGATCATCGCGCACCGCCACGCCGGCCTGGCCAGCATCGAGGCCGGCACGCGCATCGACACCAACACGCTGTTCCGCATCGCCTCCGTCTCCAAGCAATTCACCTGCGCCGCCATCATGCTGTTGGCGCGCGAGGGCCGGCTGGATGTGTGCGACACGATCGGCCAACACCTGCCCGGCCTGCCTGCATGGGGTGCGGCGGTCACGCTGGACCACCTGATGCGCAACAGCGCCGGTCTGCGCGACATGCTGGAATTGCTGCGCGCCGGCGGGGTGGATTTGTCGCACCCGGTCAGTGCCGATGCGATGGACGCCGCCATCGCGCGCAGCACCGGCGTGAACTTCGAACCCGGCACGCGCTTCCTCTATTCCAACACGAATTTCCGCCTGCTGGGGCGCGTGGTGGAAGCCGTATCCGGGATGCCGTTGCAGGCCTTCCTGGCCAAGTATTTTTTCGCACCACTCGGCATGACGCGCACCCGCCACACGCCCGATGTCTGGGAACCCGTGCCCGGCCTGGCCACCGGCTACGTCCCCCGCGGAACCGGCATGATGCGCGCCCCGCACGGCTTCGCATTGGGCGGGGAGGGCGGCCTGGTCTCGTGCGTCGAAGACCTGCTGATCTGGGCATCGCGCATGCGCGCCGTCGCGCCCGAACTGACGGCGCCCGAACCCTTCGCCAACGGCCTGCCCAACATCTATCACCGCGGCCTCGAGGTGGAGAGCTGGCGCGGCCATCGCGTCGTCTCGCATGGCGGCCTGTGGCCCGGCTTCAAGACCGCCTTCCTGACCGTGCCGGACGCGGAACTGGCGGTCGTGGCGATCACCAACAATGGCGGCGCGGACGCCGCCGCGCTGGGCCATGCGGTGCTGGAAGCGGCGCTGGATTTGCCCGCGCGGGCGGATGCACCAGCACCGGATGACATCGCCGGCGCCTGGTGGATGGATGGCACGTCGCTGGACCTTTTCGTCCAGGATGGCCGCGTGATGGTGCGCCAGCACGGCATCGCCTTCCCGCTGCGGCTGGGCACCGACGGCCTGTGGCACGCGGAGCGCGGCGCCTTCCGCTTCGCCCTGGATTGGCCCGCGCGCCGCGTGCAGTTCGAGGCCGGGGCCTCGGCCGCAATATCGCCAGCCATGCGGGGCACGATGCCGCCTGCCATGGCCGGCCGTTGGCATTGCGCAGATGCGGGTGCGACCTGGACCATCGCTGCCGACGGCGCGCTGCATGTCGCAGGCCCGCTGGTGAATGCGGGGCCATTCCGTGTCGAAGGCCTGGGCCCTGACATCGCGCGCGCCGTCATGCCAGGCGTCCTCTACGACCCGTGGTGGGATGTGCGGCTGGATGGCGCGGCGGCACTGGTCGTGAATGGCGCGCGGGCGCGGGGTTTGCGTTTCACCCGCGTCGCGTAAGCTTCGCGCATGCTGAACGTCCTGGAACCCGAAGGCCTCTACCCCGACACCGCGCTGGAGGACCGCATCTTCGCCGGCGGTGCGCGCGTGCTGCAGGGCAGGGCGCGCGCCTCCCTGGCCGAAGTCCCGGATGCGCTCTGCGCGGAAGCCGATGCACTGATGACCCTGCGCATGGCCGTGCCCGCCGATCAGCTGGCGCGCTTCCCAAAACTGCGCGCCGTCGTGCGGATGGGCGTCGGCTATGACCGCGTGGACCGCGCGGAATGCGCGCGGCGCGGCATCACCGTCTGCAACATCCCCGACTACGGCACCGAGGAAGTGGCGGACCACGCCATCGCCTTGGTGCTGGCATTGCGGCGTGGCCTGGCGCTGCACCACGACGCGCAGCGCGCGACGCCGCCCGCCGCCTGGGGCGTGATCGACACACCACTGGTGCGGCGCTTGTCGGTGCAGCGCTTCGGCATTCTGGGCCTGGGGCGCATCGGCACGGCGGTGGCGTTGCGCGCCAAGGCGTTCGGCTTCGACGTGGTGTTCTTCGACCCGCTGCGCCCAAATGGTGCCGAACGCGCGATCGGCGTGCGGCGCGCGGCCAGCCTGGAAGAACTGCTGGCGCAATCCGACGTGCTGTCGATCCACGCGCCGCTGACGCGTGGCACACGCGGGATGGTGGGCGCGGCCGAACTCGCGCTGCTGCCCGCGGGCGCCGTGGTGGTGAACACCGCGCGCGGCCCCATCATGGATCTGGACGCGCTTGAGGCTGCGCTGCGCACGGGCCGCATCGCCGGCGCGGGGCTGGATGTGATCCCGGTGGAACCGCCGGTGGAGCCTGTGCCGGCGCTGCTGCGCGCCTACCGCGCCCGCGAATCCTGGCTGGATGGGCGGCTCATCATCACGCCGCACTCCGCCTTCCACACGCCCGAGGCATGGGACGATATCCGCCTGAAAAGTGCCGAGACCATGCGCGACGTTCTGCTGCGCGGCCTGGCCACCAACGTGATTCCGCCGGACGCGGACTGACACAGCGCGCGACCGGGTCTATAGCCGCGCGGATGACAGAAGAGACCGACCCCATCTTCGCGCTGCGCCAGGCGGCGGCGGGGATTTCCGTGCGCATCATGGACCTCTCGGGCGGCAATGGCGCTGAGCCGGTGGAGGTGGTGCGCGGCTTCGGCCATCTGGGCCACGCCAATGCCTTCGCGCGGCGCTATGTGCGGGATTCGGTGGAGCTGTGCCGCGCACGGGGGATGAACGCGGAACAGGTGATCGCGGCCTGGTTCGCCTTTGGTGAGGACGCGGTGGTGGATGGCGTCGATGAAGGCGCCTGGCGCAGTGAGAACGAGTTGAAGGATTTCGCCGCGCGGCCCTTGGCGGAGGACGGCGAACAGCGCGATTGGCGCGCGCTGGACCCGCGCCGCGATGTTGACGAAGACGACGACGATGAAGAGAGCGACGAGGAAGACGACGAATGAAGCTGCGTTTCGCACCCTCGCCCACCGGGTTCCTGCATGTCGGGAA
The DNA here is from genome assembly GCA_013298245.1 of Alphaproteobacteria bacterium. Lineage (GTDB taxonomy): Bacteria > Pseudomonadota > Alphaproteobacteria > Acetobacterales > Acetobacteraceae > Rhodovarius. The sequence continues at coordinate 9,316 of JAAFHD010000058.1, read as the reverse complement.
TGCGCGCATCGCGATCACCAATGCGCTGCTGGCGGCCAAGCACGGTGGCGAGTTCATCCTGCGCCTGGATGACACGGATACCGAGCGTTCGCGCCAGGAATTCGCCGATGCGATCGAAGAGGATTTGCGCTGGCTTGGCATCCCGCATTCGCCGCCCGTTCGCCAGCAGGACCGCAACGCGCTGTATGAAGCCGCGGCGAACAAGCTGAAGTCCTTGGGGCTGCTGTACCCGTGCTTCGAGACGGAGGAAGAGCTGCGCTTCAAGCGCGAACAGCGCCTGCGCCAGGGCCGCCCGCCGCTCTATGATCGCGGCGCGCTGAAGATGGATGCGGAGCAGTACGCGCGCGCTTTGGAGAACGGCAAGAAGCCGCATTGGCGCTTCAAGCTTTCGGGCAAAGTGCACGCCTGGGATGATGGCGTGCTGGGCGCGCGTTCGGTGAAGACCAGCGCGATTTCCGACCCGGTGCTGGTGCGTGCGGATGGCAGTTTTCTCTACACCTTCACCTCGGTCGTCGATGACATCGACATGCGCATCACGCACATCGTGCGCGGCGAGGATCACGTGACGAATACCGGCGTGCAGATGGATATTTTCGTGGGGCTGGGTGCGGACATCACGCGCATCGGCTTCGCGCATTTGCCACTGCTGACGGATGCGGATGGCGGGCCGCTGTCCAAGCGCATCGGCTCGCTCTCGCTGCGGCAGATGCGGCGTGATGGCGTGGAGGCGCCGGCGCTGGTCGGCTACCTGGCGGCGCTGGGCACGGCGCATGATCCGGTGGCGGGCATGCCGGCTGATCTGGCGGCGGGTTTCGACATCACGTCGGTGTCCAAATCCGCGGCGCGGTTCGACCCGAAGCAGATGCTGGCGCTGAACCGAAAGCTGCTGCACGCCATGCCCTTCGAACAGGCCGCGCCCCGCCTGCCCGATGGCGCCACTGAGGAATTCTGGAACGCCGTGCGCGGCAATCTGGACATGTTTTCCGAAGCGAAGCACTGGTGGGATGTCGCGACCGACCGCATCGCCCCACCCACCCAGGAAGGCCAGGCGGATTTCCTGCGCGCCGCGCTGGAGACCCTGCCCGCCGAACCTTTCGACCAAACCACCTGGCCCGCCTGGACCGAAGCCGTGAAGGCCGCCACGGGCCGCAAGGGCAAGGCGCTGTTCATGCCGCTGCGCCTGGTGCTGACCGGGGAGGATCATGGCCCGGACCTCAAGGAATTCCTGCCGCTGATTGGGCGCGCGCGGGTGGAGGAACGGCTGCGCATCGCAATTCAGGCTTGATGCGGGGCAGCGCGTTGGCGCATAACGCCTGCATGGTCCTGTGTTGTCGCCCCGTCTGACGTTTTTTGCGCCCAGCGGCGCACCCTTTTGCACGGACCAAACCCAATGCAGCTTCGCTTCCACAACAGCCTGACGCGGCGCGCGGAGGATTTCCGCCCGATCGATCCTGCGCATATCCGCATGTATGTCTGCGGCCCCACCGTCTATGACCTGGCGCATCTGGGCAATGCGCGCCCCGTCGTGGTGTTCGACGTGCTGGCGCGCCTGCTGCGCCGGGTTTTTCCGCACGTGACCTATGCGCGCAACATCACCGACGTGGACGACAAGATCAACGCGCGCGCCCGTGAATCCGGCGAGCCGATCGGCGCCATCACCGCGCGCACCACGGCCGATTTCCACGCCGATATGCGCGCCCTGAACGCGCTGGACCCGGATGTGGAACCCACCGCCACCGGCCATATCCCGGAGATGATCGCGCTGTGCGAAAAGCTCATCGCGCGCGGGCATGCCTATGCGGCGGAAGGGCATGTGTTGTTCAGCGTGGGAAGTTTTCCCGAATATGGGAAATTGTCCGGGCGCTCTCCTGACGATCTGCTGGCCGGCGCGCGCATCGATGTCGCGCCGTATAAGCGCGATGCGGGCGACTTCGTACTGTGGAAGCCGTCGGACGCCGACACGCCTGGTTGGGATTCGCCCTGGGGCCGCGGGCGTCCCGGCTGGCATATCGAATGCTCCGCGATGTCCTGGAAGCATCTGGGCGAGGTGTTCGACATCCATGGCGGCGGCCATGACCTGATCTTCCCGCACCACGAAAACGAAGTGGCGCAATCGGTCTGCGCGCATGGCACGCAGACCATGGCGCGGTATTGGCTGCACAACGGCATGCTGCTCGTGGATGGCGAGAAGATGTCGAAGTCGCTCGGCAATTTCCTGACCGTGCGCGACATTCTGGCGCGCGGGCCTTGGGCGGGCGAGGCGTTTCGCTACCTGCTGCTGCGCACGCATTACCGTTCGTCGTTGGACTACAGCGCCGCCGCGCTGGATGAATGCAAGGCCGAGCTGGATGATTTCTACGCGATGCTGGCGCGCCCCGCGCCGGAAGCGCGCACGCCGCGCGCCATGGTGGATTGGGTGCTGGAACCGCTGGGCGATGACCTGAACACGCCGCTGGCGCTGGCACGCCTGCGGGATCTGCGCACGTTGGAAAACATCGCCAATGTCGGTGGTTCGCCGGCGGCGGTGCATGCGCGCACGCCGGAGGCCTGGCACCCCACGCCGGGCGAAGCGCGCGCCGCGGTGTTGGAGGCGGCGGAGGTTCTGGGCCTGTTGTGGCAGGACCCGGCGGCCTGGCGGCAAGGTGGTGGCGATGCGGATGTGGATGCGGCCATCGCTGCGCGGCTTGCGGCCCGCGCCGCGCGCAACTGGGCCGAAGCCGACCGCATTCGCGATGACCTCAAGGCGCAAGGCATCATCCTGGAAGACGGCCCGCAAGGGACCACCTGGCGCCGTGCCTAAACACGAGGAAGGCGCCGCACTGGAACCACCCCCGGGCGAAAGCCCGGTGATCGTTTTGGTGAACCCGCAACTGGCCGACAATATCGGCATGGCCGCGCGCGCCATGGCCAATGGTGGGCTGTTCCACATGCGCCTGGTCGCCCCGCGCGACGGCTGGCCGCAGGAGCGTGCCTTCTTCGTTTCCTCCGGCGCGCAACGCATCCTGGAAGCGGCGACGGTGCACCCCACCGTGGAGGACGCGATCGCCGATTGCCATCGCGTTTTCGCCACCTGTCCGCGCCCGCGCCATGTCGTCGTGAACATCCGCAACGCCCGCGCCGCGGCGGAGGATTTGCGCAGCATCAACACCGCCGGCCAGCGCGTGGCGGTGCTGTTCGGCCCCGAACGCGCGGGCCTCACCGCCGAGGATCTGGCGCGCGCCGACACGCTGGTGCGCTACCCGCTGAACCCCGCGCATAACAGCCTGAACCTGGCGCAGGCCGTGATGATCCTCGCCTATGAATGGTGGATGGCCGCCGACGCCACGCCACCACGCGCGCTACACACCAACGAAACGCAGGTCGCCACGCGCGGGTCGCTCGAAAACTTCATGGGCCATCTGCTGGACGAACTGGATGCCTGCGGCTTCCTGCGCAACGAAGCGAAAAGGCCGGGCATGGTGCGCAACCTGCGCCACTGGTTCACCCGCGGCGAGATCACCGAACAGGAGCTGCGCACGTTGCATGGCGTGGTTGCGGAACTCTCGCGCGGGCGCATGATCCGGGGCCGACCGGAGAAGCCCTGACCATGCTGGATTTTGTGGAAGTGGACGCCGCGCGGCTTGGCATGGCGGGGCCACGCTTGTCCTATGAACGCGCGGGCGACGCCGGCCCGCCGGTGCTGCTGCTGCACGGCATCGGCGCGAACAGCACGGGGTTTCACGCGGTGATGCAGGGCCTGGGCGCGCGCAGCATCGCGTGGAACGCGCCCGGCTATTTCCTGTCCGACCCTTTCATCGCCGAAGCGCCCACCGCCGCGCAATACGCCGATGCCGCGCTCGCGCTTCTGGACGCGCTGGGCGTCACGGCACCAACGCATATCGTCGGCTCCTCCTTCGGCTCGATGATCGGCGCATGTTTCGCCGCGCGGCACCCCGCGCGTGTCGCCACCTTGTCGCTGTTCGGCGCCTCGCGCGGGCAGCGCTGGCGCACGCCGGCACAACGCGCGGAGATGCTCGCCATGCGCGCCGCCAGCATCGCCGATGGCGGTGTCGCGCTGGCCCGCACACGCTCGCACAAACTGGTGGCACCCAACGCACCCGAAGCCGTCCTTGCCGCCGTCCGCCGCATGGTCGCCGCCACCGATGAACGCGGCCTGATGCGCGCCGCGCGCTGCACCGACCAGGTGGATGTCGTCGCCGATTTCGCGCCACACATCACCGCGCCGACGCTGGTCGTCACCGGCGCGCAGGATGCGGTGAACCCGCCCGATGTCGGCATGGCCATCGCCGATGCCATCACCGGCGCACGGCTGGAACTGCCGGCCGGCATCGGCCACCTGATGGAATTGGAAGACCCGCAGGGCGCCTTGATTTTGCTGCAAAGGCACCTGAACATTCCTTCATGAACGCCATCTCGCGCCGGGCCTTGCCGGCGATCACGCTTGCCACGCCCGCACTGGCGCAGTCGCGCCCGACGCGCCTGGTCATTCCCTTCCCGCCCGGCGGTGGGCTGGATGCGCTGGGCCGCGCGCTGGCGGAACGGTTGACCGCCGCTTGGGGCCAGCCCGTGGTGGTGGACAACCGCCCCGGCGGCTCCACCGTGCCGGGCACGGATGCGGTGGCGAAAGCGGCCGCCGATGGGCACACGCTGCTGATGACGGCGGACAACTCCATCACCTCGAATCCCCTGGTGATTCCTGGCCTGCCGCATGATCCGCTGCGCGACCTCGCGCCCGTCACCTTCCTGCTGGAAGTGCACCAGATGGTGGTCGCGAATGCGCGTTTCGGCGCGCGCGACATGGCCGGGCTGGTGGCCGCAGCGCGCAGCGGCCGCGTCACCTATGGCAGCTATGGCCAGGCCAGCCAGCCGCATCTGCTGTTCGGCGCGCTGGCCGCGCAGGAACGCGTCGAATTCACCGAAGTGCCCTATCGCGGCCTGCGGTGCTGGCGACAGTCGCGGGCGAAGTGAACCTGACGCTGTGCGGCGTCGCCTCCGCGCGCGAACATCTGGCCGCCGGCACCTTGCGCGGCCTGGCCGTGGGCCGTGGCGCGCGCCTGCCCATGCTGCCCGAATTGCCGACACTGGCGGAGGCCGGCTACCCGGATATCGACCCGCGCACCTGGTTCGGAATCTTCGCGCCTGCGGCCACGCCAGCGGACACGCTGTCACGCATTCATCGCGATATCGCGGTCGCGATGGCCGACCCCGCGATCGTGGACCGCCACCTCACGCCCAATGGCTACACCGTGCATGTGGCGACGCCCGAGGCGAGCCGCGGCATCATTGCGCAGGACCTGGAATACAAGCGCGGCCTGCTGACGCGCGCGGGTCTGGCGCGATAGGCCAGGCTTATCGCCGCGACTATCGCAAAGACTTGGCGTTCATCACGGTTTTGCGTGCATCCTTCCCTCAGGCAGCAATCCAGCCGCCCGAAAAGGAGTACACGCCATGAAAGCCAAGATGATGCTCGCCGCGGTTCTGTTGGCCGCTCCCGCGCTGATGCAGCCCGCCGCCGCGCAGCGCGCGCCCACGCAATGGAACATGGACAATATACCGCAGAGCCTGGCCTGGTGCCGGCTGTCGGTGCAGGCGGTGGTCCAGGACAACCCGAACCAGCCGCTGCGCTTCACCATCCTGAACGAAAGCGGGCACCGCGTGCGCTACACGATCGACATCTTCGCGCCGGGCAATAACGGCACGCAGAACGGCATCGTGCATGTGGACAATGCCAATGCGCGCGAACGCAGCGTCGCGACCAGCACACCCTTCAACGGCAACCTGGCCGGGCGGACGATCCGGCTGTCGCTGGCGAGCTGCGAACGGCGTCGCTGACATCGCGGCGAAAGCGGCGCCACCGTGGTTTCAATCCGCGGTGGCGCCGGTCTGCCGCACCAGCCGCGCCCATTTCTCGCGCTCCGCCACCAGGAAGGGCGCGATCGCCGCACCCTGCGTGTTGATGATGCGCCCGCCTTCATCGGCCACGCGCGCAGCGAAAGCGGGCTGCGCGATCGCCTGCGCGAAGGCATCGGCCAGCAGCGTCTGCAACGGCGAGGGCGTCGCGGCTGGCGCAAAGGTCGCGTGCCACTGTTCCGTCACCAGCCCAGGGAAACCGGATTCGACCAGCGTGGGCGATGTGGGCAGCATCGCCAGGCGTTCAGGCCCCGTTGTCGCCAGCGCGACCAGGCGGCCTTCCAGGATGTGCTGGCGCAGCACCGGCCCCACGGATACGCCCAATTGCGTCTCGCCCGCGATCAACGCATTGGCCGATTGGCCGGCGCCGCGATACGGCACATGCGTCAACGGCACGCCAGCCGCCTGCGCCAGCCATTCCATCGTCAAATGCCCCGACGTGCCGGAACCCGATGACGCATAGGTCAGCCCATCGCGCCGCGACCGCGCCATGGCCAACGCGCCGGCCAGGCTGCGGATGCCGCTGCCCGGATGCGCCACGATGATATGCGGCTGCGCGCAGACCAGGTTCAGCGCCACCAGGTCACGCGCCGCATCGAAGGTCATGCGCGCATAGAGCGCCGGATTGATGGTGATGCTGGCGGTTGTGTAGAGCAGCGTGTGCCCATCGGCGGGCGCGCGCACCACGGCCTCGGTGCCGACATTGCCGCCCGCGCCGGAGCGGTTTTCCACCAACATCGAACGCCCCAGCACGCGCCCCGCATCCTGCGCCAGGATGCGCGCGAACAGGTCCGACCCGCCGGGCGCGAAGGGCGAAATGACGCGCACCGGGCGGTCGGTCAGGGTTTGCGCGAAGGCGGGCAGGGGCAGCAGGGCCAAAGCGCGGCGGGTCAGCATATGGGTTTCTCCGGAATGGTCAGCGGCGCCGCGGGCGCGGCGTCGAGCGTGAAGGGCAGGCCCGGCAGGCGCAGCGCGCGGCCATCGGGCAGCGTTGCGTCGCGCAGGAAGGGGCGGTGGGTTTGGGCTTGCAGGGCCAGGGCCTCGGCCAGGTTGCGCACGCGCGCGGCGGGCACGCCGGCGGTGTTGAGGCGCGTTTCCCACGCGGTGGCGGGAGCGTCGCGCAGGCGCGTGGCGATGGCGTCGCGCAAGGCCACGCGGTGGCGCGCGCGGCCGGCGCCGTCGGTGAAGCGCGCGTCGTCGATGGCCAGCGCGGCGAAAAGGCGCGCTGCCTGGTGCGCCTCGCTGGCGGCGATGGCGAGCAGGCCATCTGCGGTGTCGAACACGCCGGATAGCGGGCTGCCGCTGCCGGCTTCCTGCCCGCGCAAACCGGGCAGCGCGCCGGTGGCGGTGTGGTCGGCCACGAAGGCGCCGCACAAGCCAAGTGCCACTTCCAGCATGCTGACGCTGATGCTCGCACCCTCGCCGGTGGCGGCGCGCCGATGCAGCGCGGCGGCGCAGGCGAAGGCGGCGGCGCTGCCGGTGGCGTAGTCCACGATTTGCGGGCCGGCGCGCAGCGGGCCGGTGGCCTCCGTGCCGGTCATGGACATGATGCCCGAAGCGGCCTGGATGACGTGGTCATAGGCGCGCCAATCGCCGGGGCCTTCGCCGCCGCCATAACCCGAGATGCTGCAATGGATCAGGCGCGGGTTGGCCGCGCGCAATGCGTCCGCGCCCAGGCCCAGCGCGGCCAGTGCGCCGGGGCGGTAGTTCTCGATCAGGATGTCGGCGCGCGTTGCCAGAGCCAGCAGCGCGTTGCGGCCTTCGGGCATGCGCAGATCCAGCGCGATGGCGCGCTTGCCGGCCGCCTGCGCCAGGAACGGTGTGGACAGGCCGGCCGCCGCAAGTGCTGCATCGGCGCCACCGCGCGCGCGCAGCGGGTCACCACCAGGCGGTTCCACGCGCAGCACATCCGCGCCCAGCAGCGCGAAGTGATAGGCGGCATGCGCGCCGGCGATGACATGCGTGACGTCCAGCACGGACAGGCCGGTGAAGGGCAGGGACATGCGTGGGCCATGCGGGATGCATTCATGCCTGTCTAATGCTCTGAGCATGGCATATCATGCCTGCCAAGCATGGATCGCCGCATCGCCACCCGCCCCGAAACGCTGCGCCTTTTCGACGCCGTGGTGACCCACGGCACGGAGGCCGCGGCGGCGCGCGCCTTGGGCATCGGCCAGCCGCAGGTCAGCCGCGTGCTGGCGCGCATGCAGCAGGAGCTGGGCCTGCGCCTGCTGGAACGCAGCGGCCGCCGCCTGGTGGTGACCGAGGAAGGGCTGTTGCTGCAAGCCGAAGCGCGGCGCGTATTGGCCGTGCTGGATGACCTGCCGGCGACGCTCGGCGGCATCGCGCAGCGCAAGCCGCGGCGCGGGTTTCGCATCCTGGCGCAGCCGCATCTGGGCCATGGGCTGTTGCCGCGCGCGGCGGCGCAGCTGGCGCGCAGCCGGCCGGAATTGCGCCTGCTGCTCGACATCCGCATGCGCAACACGCTGGAGGATTGGCGCGAGGCGCGCCCGCATGACCTGGCCGTGCTGGTGGCCGGCGCCGAGCCGCCGGATGGCGCGATCACGCTGTTCGAACACCCGCTGCTGGTCGCGCTGCCGGCGGCGCATCGGCTGGCGCGCGGCCGGGCTGCGGTGGAACCGGCGGCGTTGGCGGGCGAGCCGTTCATCGCGCTGCGCCCCGGCCAGGTGGCGCGCGCGCATCTGGATTGGCTGCACGCGACGGCCGGGCGCCTGCCGTGGATTGTGGCGGAGACGACGGCTGCGCTTTCCGCGCTGCAATTGGTCGCGGAGGGGTTGGGCCTGGCGATGACCGACCCGCTGACCGCGCGGCTGCTGGCGCATGACAAGCGTTGGCGCGCAAGGCCGGTGGCGGGTGCGGCGCCTATCAGGGTTTGTGCGGTGCCGGGGCCGGGGCGGCCGGCGCCGGCGGACCTGGCGGCCGTATTAGCCGCCCTGCGTACAGCCGCCTAGGGACCGTTGGACGAAACTGGCGGGTCGGCTGCGCGGGTCTTTTCCGCCCCTGATTCGTTGCAGGCCTTGCCGATGCAACAAGCATCGGCTGCGTTCAGCGCCTTTCGAGGACGAAAAATCCCTCGCGCATCCTCTGCCGCCAGCTTCGCCCAACGGTCCCGCCCGCCTTGCCGCGTCGCAACATCAGGGCTACCCATGGCGCGGTTTCAGTCGTTGAGGGAGGCCCAGATGGCCCGCAAGAAGATCGCGCTCGTGGGCGCTGGCAATATCGGCGGCACGCTCGCCCATCTGATCGGCCTGAAGGAGCTGGGCGATGTCGTGATGTTCGACGTCTTCCCCGGCGTCGCCGCGGGCAAGGCGCTCGATATCATGCAGTCCGGCCCGGTCGATGGCTTCGACAGCCACATGGTCGGCGCCGGTGATTACGCCGCGAT
>JAAFHD010000057.1 GCA_013298245.1 Alphaproteobacteria bacterium | reverse complement strand
TCCGCATCGACGACCACCAGGGATGATGCGGTGATTTCCTCGAACAGCATGCCGTAGGGGTTGACCAGGAAGCGGTGGCCCACGCCCGGTACGCGAACAGAGAGGTGGGTGAAGATCAGATCCGTCATGCCGAAATGCGCGATCAGCCGGTATGCGGCCGCCAGTTCCTCGCGCAGTTCCTGTTCGGTGGGGATGTGGTTCGGGTCGGGCGGGATGGGCGGTTTCAATAGCCATGCTCCGCGTCGTAGAGCGGCGCCGGTGTGCCGCCTGATTCCAGCACCGCGATCTGTTGTGCCACGAATGCCGCGCGCTCGCGCCGCGAAGGCAGGCTTGCGACATGCGGTGTCACGGTCAGCTTCGGGTGTGCCCAGGCAGGGCTGTCGGCGGGCAGTGGCTCTGGGTCGAACACATCCAGCACGGCTTGCGACAACTGCCCGGAATCCAACGCCGCCATGATGTCCGGCAATTCCTGGTGCCAGCCGCGCGCCGCGTTGATCAGCATCGCGCCACGCGGCAGTTGCGCCAGCAGGCGCGCGTTCAGGATGCGCCGCGTCGCGGCCGTCGCGGGCAGCAGGCAGATCAGCATGTCGGTCCGCGCCAGCATCGCGGCCAGGCCCGCATCGCCGTGGAATTCCTCGATGCCCGGCATGCCCTTGGCGCTGCGCGACCAGCCCATCACCGGAAAGCCCATCGCGCGCAAAACCTGCGCCACGCGCGTGCCCATCACGCCCAGGCCCATGATGCCCACACGCACATCCGGCGCTGATGGATGGTCGAAATCCTCCCACGCCGCGCGCGCCTGTTGCAGCGCCATGCGCCGCCCGCCGCGGATCAAATGCAGCGCCGCCCAGCCGACATATTCGGCCATGCGTTGCGACGCACCCTCGGGCGTCATGCGCACCAGCGGGATGTGGCGCGGCCAGCCGGCATCGCGCGTGATGCCATCCACGCCCGCGCCCGCGCCGAAGATGCAGCGCAGGCTTGGCATGGCGGCCAGACGCCCTGGCTCAGGGTCCCAGACCAGCGCGTAATCCGCGTCCCGCGCGTCGTCCCAGAATACGGTGGTCAGGCCGGGCGAGAGCTCCGCGAAATGGTGCTGCCATTCCGCGAAACCGGATGCCCCGCCGGACTTGATCAGCAGCGTGCTCAACCCGTGATGGTGTCCAGGTAGTCCTGGTTGGTCTGCGCGTAGTTGCGGCCCCACCAGGCGCCGTCGATCGCCACTTGCTGCGCGGCGTTGGCAGGGTCGGTCGGGTTCACCGCGCGGAATTCGGCGGGCACTTTCGCGGCCGCGCGCGGGTTGGTCGGGCCATTGCCGAGCATCTGCAACAGGCCCACCTGCGCGTCCTCATTGGCCAGCATGCTGGCCAGCAGGCGCTGCACCATCTCCCCGCCCGGCGCACCGCGGGGCGAGACGAAAATGCCAGGCTGCAGAATGCCCTGGTTCCAAATGAAGCGGATGCGCCCATTGGTCTCGCGCTGCAAAACGGTCGCGCGCGTGTGCCAGATCTGGCCCATCACCGCCTCGCCCGTGCGCAGGAATTGCTCGCTCTCCGCGCCCGAATTCCAGAACACGCAGTTGCGGCGGATTTCGCCCACGCGACGGATCGCAGCCCGCACATCCAGCGGATAGGTGTTTTCGATGGTGCGGCCCATCGACATGCTCGCCGCTTCCAGCGACGCCACCGCATCGCGCCGCAACAGCCGCTGCCCCGGAAAGCGGCGCAAATCCCAGAAATCCGCCCAGGATGTGGGCGGGCCGTTCGGGAAGCGCGCGCTGTCATAGGCCAGCACGGAGCTGAAGGAATACGGCGCGGCACCGTGCTCCATCGCGAAGACCGGCGCCACGACATTGGCGCGATCGACGATGGAATAGTTGATCGGCGCAAGCATATTTTGCCCGCCCAGCAGCACCGCGGTCGCGGCCGAACTGTCGCAGATATCCCAGGTGACGCGCCCACTTTCGACCATGCTGCGGATGCGCCCCGCGGACGGCCCGGTGCTGTCCTGCACCACGCGCCAGCCGGCATTGGCGGCGGCGAAGGGCTCGCCATAGAACTGGCCGAAAGCCTGGTTGGCGATGCCGCCCCAATTCACCATCACCAGGTTGCGCTGCGCCTGTGCCAAGGCCGGCGTGGCGCCCAAGGCGGCCAGGCCGGCGAACAGCGTGCGGCGATCGATCTCACCGGCGCGGAAGCGGCGCAGCGCCAATTCGACGCAATCCTGCTGGAAGCTTTGTGCCATTCCATCTCTCCCGATGCTGCGGCGGGCCTTGCAAGAACCACGCCAGGGGAGAAAGCTTCCACGCGGACACGCTGCTTGGGAAGCCCCGAATGCCGACAGAGATCTTCGCGCCCGGATTCAAATCGCGCCCCTGGTGGTGGGAAGCGGCCGAACCGCCGGACCGCGACAACGCGCTGCCGCGGCAGACACGCGTGGCTGTTGTGGGCGGCGGCTATGCGGGGCTGTCGGCCGCACTCACGCTGCGGCGCCTGGGCCATGAGGTTGTCGTGCTGGACGCCGAGCGCATCGGCTGGGGCGCATCATCGCGCAATGGCGGCATGGTCTCGGGCGGGTTGAAGGTGGCGCGCGGGCCGCTGACGCAACGCTATGGCGAGGCGCGCGCGAAGGAAATCATGGCGGCCTGCGGTGGCAGTTTTCCCTTCATCGAGGAGACAATCGCGCGAGAAGGAATCGATTGCGACTACAAGCGCGTCGGCCGTTTCGTCGGCGCCTGGACGCCCAAGCATTATCGCGTGCTGGAAGCAGGTGCGGCGCGCATCGCCGAAATGTCCGGCTTGCCCACCACGATGATCCCGCGCGAACGCCAGCGCGAATTCATCGGCACCGACCACTACTTCGGCGGCATGCACGCGGAGGCCACCGGCAGTCTGCACCCCGGCAAATATGCGCGCGGCCTGGCCGCGGCGGCCGAGCGCGCGGGTGCCACTTTGGTCGATGGCGTGCGCGTCACGCGCATCGAGAAAAACATCGTCTACACCGACCAGGGCGAGCTCCACGCCGAACAGGTGCTGACCGCGACGAACGGCTATTCACTGGACAAGCGCGGCACCGCCAATCCGTGGTTCGCGCGGCGCATGGTGCCGCTCGCCAGCTACATCATCGCCACCGAGGAACTCGACCCCGCGCTGATCGAAAAACTCTTCCCCAAGCTGCGCATGATGTCCGACACCAAGCTGGTGCTGAACTATTTCCGGCCCTCGCCCGATGGCCGGCGCGTGCTGTGGGGCGGCCGCGCCTCCTTCGCGCAGGAAACGCCCGAACAGGCCGCGCCGCGCCTGTACGACACCATGTGCGATGTCTTCCCCGAACTGCGCGGCGTGAAGCTGACCCACGCCTGGAACGGCAATGTCGCCTTCACCTTCGACTACCTGCCGCATATCGGCCGGCAGGACGACATCTTCTACGCCGGCGGCTGCCAGGGCAGCGGTGTCGCGATGGCCACCTGGCTCGGCCACAATGTCGCGCTGAAAATGGCGGGTGCTGCGAACGCGCCCTTCGCGCTGGACGACCTGCCCTTCCCCACCCGCCCCTTCTACAATGGCGCGCCCTGGTTCCTGCCGATCGTGGGCAACTGGTATCGCCTGAAGGACCGGCTGGAACGCGCCGCCGCGTGACGCAAGCGTAACGCCCCGGACAGCGCCAAACGCTGGACTTGGCGCGCGCCGCTTGCGACCCTTTGCATGTTGAGGCAATCGCGGGCTGCCAATGAATATCCCGGGAGGAACAACCATGAATCGCCGCGCGCTTCTCGCCGCATCCGCACTCGTGCCCGCCTTCGCGCAGGCACAAGGCTTCACGCCGCAGAACCCCGAATGCATCGCCCCCGCAGCCCCTGGCGGCGGCTTCGACCTGACCTGCCGCCTGACCACGCGCGTCATGCAGGAACAGAACATCGTGCCGGTGCCCATCCGCACGCAGAACATGCCAGGCGGCATCGGCGCGGTGGCGATCAACCACATCAACGCGCAGCGCCCGCGTGACCCGAATGTGATCGTGGCCTTCTCGACAGGCTCGTGGCTGAACATGGCGCAGGGCCGCTTCGGCCGCTTCGCCGAAAACGATGTGCGCTGGATTGGCGCGATCGGCGCGGATTACGGCGTGATCGCGGTGAAGGCGGACAGCCCGTTCCGCACGCTGGCCGATCTGGTCGCGGCCTTCCGCGCCAATGTCGCGGGCGTGCCCGTGGGTTCATCCGGCGCCGTCGGCAGCCAGGACTGGACCAAGATCGCACTCGTCGCGCGCGCCGCGGGCCAGGACCCGCGCCGCATGCGCTACGTGCCGTTCGAGGGCGGTGGCGCCGCCATGGCAGCGCTGCTCGGCGGCCACATCCAGGTCTTCCCCGGCGACGCCTCCGAAGTCGGCGGCCAGCTCGACGCCGGCGCAATCCGCCTGCTGGCGGTGATGTCCGCCGAGCGCCTGCCCGGCCGCTTCGCCAACATCCCCACCGCCAAGGAACAAGGCGTGGATGTCGAATGGCCCATCGTGCGCGGTTTCTACGGCCCGCCACAAATGCCAGACGCCGCCTACAACTATTGGGTCGACGCCATCCGCCGCCTGCAGGCGCACCCGACCTGGCCCGAACAGCGCAACGCGCAAGGCCTGTTCGAGTTCAACATGGTGGGTGAACCCTTCGCCGCACTCGCGCGCCAGCGCGTCGGCGAATACCGCCAACTCGCCCGCGATGTGGGCATGGTCCAGGTGGCGCAGTGATCGCCGACCGGCTGCTGGGGCTGGCCTTCATCGGCATCGCACTGGCGGCCGGGTTTTCGGCCTGGAACCTGGTGGTGCCCTTCGCGGCCGACCCGCTGGGGCCCACGCCCTTCCCCATCACCATCGCATTGGTGATGGGGCTCTGCGGCGCCATTCTGGTGGTGCAGCCGGTGCATGGTTTTGAACGCCCCGAGCGCCTGACCGCACCACCCATGCTGGTTGGCGCGATGGTGCTCTACGCGCTGTCCCTGGTGCCGCTCGGCTTCATGCCGGCCACCGCCCTGATGGCGGCCGCCGTCGCCCTTCTGTTCAGCGCGAAACCCACACAGGCGGCGGTGGTCGGCATCGTCACCGCACTCGTGTTGTGGGGGTTGTTCGACAAGCTGCTGGACCTGCCTTTGCCCAAGGGGATCCTGCCCTTCTGATGGAAACTTTCGCAGCCCTCGGCGGCGGCTTCGCGGTCGCGTTGCAGCCCCATAATCTGGCGCTGGCCTTCATCGGCTGCATTGTCGGCACGGCGATCGGCGTGCTGCCCGGCATCGGGCCGCTGAACGCGATCGCGCTGTTGCTGCCCTTCTGCCTGGCGCTTCGATTACCGCCTGAATCGGCGCTGATTTTGCTGGCGGCGGTGTATTACGGCAGCGGGTATGGGGGGCGAATAACGGCCATCTTGCTCAACATGCCGGGCGAGCCATCGGCGGTGTTGACCACGCTGGATGGCCACCCGCTGGCCAAGCAGGGGCGCGGTGGCGCCGCACTGGCCATCACCGGCATCGGCAGCTTCATTGGTGCCACGCTGTCGGTCATCGCGATGACTTTCCTGTCGGTGCCGTTGGCACGCGTGGCGGTGGCGTTTTCGCCGGCCGACTATGTCGCACTCATCGCCTTCGCCTTGTCGCTGCTGGGTGCTGTGGGCGGCGTCTCCGCGCCCAAGGCATGGGCGGCGGGGTGCCTCGGCATCATGCTCGCCCTGATCGGGATCGATTCCGGCACGGGTGTCGAGCGCTTCACCATGGGCAGTTTCGAACTGCTCGGCGGGATCGACTTCACCATCCTCGCCATCGGCCTCTTCGCCATCGGCGAAATCCTGCTGCTGATCGAAACGCGCCTGCGCGCGCAGGCGGAAGCGCTGCATGGCGGCCAGCGCCTGACATTTTCGGAGGTGGTCTTCTGCATCCCCGCGATGCTGCGCGCCTCCTCCATCGGCTTCGTCATCGGCGTGCTGCCGGGCGCAGGTGCCTCGGTCGCCTCCGCCCTCTCCTACACCACCGAAAAACGCCTGAATGAGAGCAACGGCAAGTTCGGCCAGGGCGATCTGCGCGGCGTGGCCGCACCCGAAACCGCCGACAATGCGGCGCAAATCGGCAACATGGTGCCCATGCTCTCGCTCGGCATTCCAGGCTCCGGCACGACTGCGGTGCTGCTGGGCGCGCTGCTGATGTACAACATCACGCCAGGCCCGCTGCTGTTCGAACAGCGCCCCGAAGTCGCCTGGGGGCTGATTGCGTCGATGTATATCGGCAACTGCATGCTGCTGCTGCTCAACCTGCCCTTGGTGGGCATCTTCGCGCGGCTGCTGACGGTGCCGCCCTGGGTGCTCTATCCGGGCGTGCTGGCGCTGTCCTTCGCCGGCGTTTTCGCCGTGTCCAACTCCGCCTTTGACCTGCTGCTGGCGGTGGCCTTCGGCGTGATGGGCTGGCTGTTCCGCAAGATGGAAATCCCGCTGGTGCCGATCATCCTGGGCTTCGTGCTGGGGCGCATGCTCGAGGATAATCTGCGCCGCGCCCTGTCGCTGTCGGGCGGCGAGGTTTCGGCGCTGGTCGCCTCGCCCGTTTCGATCATCCTGTGGGTGATGACGCTGGCCGCCGTGGTCTGGCCCTTCCTGCGCAAACGCCACGGCTGAACGCCCTTGCGCGCCGCCGCGCGGCGCGCCCATGCTGCGCACAGAGGAAGGAACAACCATGATCAAGCGCCTGCTGTTGGCGGCCATTGCCGCCTGCCTGCCCGACATCGCGACAGCGCAATCAATGGCAAGCGCCGGCCCGACGCTTTCGGCCGTTCGCGCGCGCGACATCCTGGTCTGCGGCACCAGCACGGGTGCCGCGGGCTTCTCCATGCCCGACAGCCGCGGCGAGTATCGCGGCATCGACAACGACATCTGCCGCGCGCTCGCCGCCGCCGTGCTGGGTGATCCCAACAAGATCCGCTGGATGCCGCTGACCACCCAGGCGCGGCTGACCGCATTGCAGGCCGGCCAGGTGGATGTGCTGATCCGCACCACCACCTGGACCCATGTGCGCGACACCGCCAATGGCCTGAACTTCACCGCCGTCAGCTTCTATGACGGCCAGGGCTTCATGGTGCATCGGCGGCTTGGCGTGCAGCGTGCGTTGGACCTGAATGGCGCTTCCATCTGCGTCGTGGCGGGCAGCACGAATGAACTGAACCTGGCCGATTGGGCGCGCAGCAACCGCATCCAGTATTCGCCCGTCGTGTTCGAGCAGAATGACGAAGCGCGCCGCAGCTACGGCGCCGGCCGCTGCGATGCCTACAGCACGGATGCCAGCCAATTGGCCGGTCTGCGCAGCACTTTCACCAACCCCGCCGACCACATCATCCTGCCCGAAATCATCAGCAAGGAACCCCACGCCCCCGTGGTGCGCCACGGCGATGACCAATGGTTCGACATCGTGCGCTGGACCTTCTTTGCGCTACTGATCGCCGAGGAGAACGGCATCACCGCCGCCAATGCCGAGAGTTTCCTCCGCAGCGAGAATCCGGAAATCCGCAGGCTGCTCGGGCTATCGGGCGATCACGGCCCGATGATGGGCCTCGACCGTCGCTGGGCCTACAACGCCATCCGCGCCGCCGGAAATTATGGCGAAATGTTCGAGTGCAACCTGGGTCGCGGCAGCGCCATCGGCCTGCCGCGCGGCATGAACGCCTTATGGAACCAGGGCGGGCTGATGTACGCGCCGCCCATCCGATAGGGCGCGGCCGGGGGCGCTTCCGCCGCCCCCCCTGCCCTGCTAGGGACGCGCCACGCCATCATCCCGCGACGGCGGATATTGATGGCCACGACCCAAGCACCAGATGGGGCACATCACCCCGATCGGAGGACAATATGGACGGACATGGCACAGGTGCAGGCAAATGCCCCGTGATGCACGGCGCGCCCAAGCACGCGACCTTTGGTGGGCGTTCCAATCGCGATTGGTGGCCCAACCAGTTGAACCTGAAGATCCTCTCGCAGCATTCCGCGCTGGTGAACCCGATGGGCCCCGCGTTTGACTACGCGAAGGCGTTCAAGACGCTCGATCTGGCCGCCGTGAAGCGCGACATCATGGCGCTGATGACCGACAGCCAGCCCTGGTGGCCGGCCGATTACGGGCATTACGGCCCCTTCTTCATCCGCATGGCCTGGCACGCCGCCGGCACCTATCGCATCGGTGATGGCCGCGGTGGCGCGGGCAATGGCGCGCACCGTCTCGCGCCGGAAAATTCCTGGCCCGACAACGGCAACCTCGACAAGGCGCGCCGCCTGCTGTGGCCGGTGAAGGCCAAGTACGGCGATGCGCTGTCCTGGGCCGACCTGTTCGTGCTGACCGGCAACTGCGCCATCGAAAGCATGGGGTTGAAGCCCTTCGGCTTCGGCGGCGGCCGCGTCGATATCTACGAGCCCGAGGAAGACATCTACTGGGGTGCCGAGGATATCTGGCTGGACGACAAGCGCTACACCGGCGACCGCCAGTTGGAAGACCCGCTGGCCGCCGTGCAGATGGGCCTGATCTACGTCAACCCGCAGGGCCCGAACGGCAACCCCGACCCAGTGGCCTCCGGCCGCGACATCCGCGAAACCTTCGCGCGCATGGCGATGAACGACGAGGAAACCGTGGCCCTCGTCGCCGGCGGCCACACCTTCGGCAAGGCGCATGGCGCGGGTGATGCCGCGCTGGTCGGCCCCGACCCCGAGGCCTCGCCCATCGAGATGCAGGGCCTTGGCTGGAAGAACGCGTTCGGCACCGGCGTGGCGGGCGATGCCATCACCAGCGGCATCGAAGGGGCCTGGAAGCCCAAGCCCACCACCTGGGACAATGGCTATTTCGACATGCTGCTGGGCTATGATTGGGAGCTGCACAAATCCCCCGCCGGCGCCTGGCAATGGCACCCGACCGACCGCGCCGCCTGGACGCTGGTGGAAGACGCGCATGACCCCGCGAAGCGCCACCCGCCGATGATGACGACGGCCGACATGGCGATGAAGATGGACCCCAACTACCGCGCCATCTCAGAGCGTTTTCACAAGCACCCCGAACAGTTCGCCGATGCCTTCGCGCGCGCCTGGTTCAAGCTGACGCATCGCGATATGGGGCCGCGCGTGCGCTACCTCGGCGCAGATGTGCCGAAGGAAGAGCTGATCTGGCAGGACCCGGTGCCGGCGGCCTCCGCGCCGTTGCCGGATGCGGCGGATATCACCACGCTGAAGGCGGAAATTCTGGCCAGCGGCCTGTCGGTCGCGGAGCTGGTCGCCACCGCCTGGGCCTCGGCCTCCACCTATCGCGGGTCTGACAAGCGCGGCGGTGCCAATGGCGCGCGTATTCGCCTGGCCCCGCAGAAGGATTGGGAAGCAAACCAGCCGGCGCAGCTCGCAAAAGTGCTGGGCAAGCTGGAAGCGGTGCAGGCCGCCTTCAATGCCCGCGGTGCGAAGAAGGTCTCGCTGGCCGACCTGATCGTGCTGGGCGGCGGTGCGGCCGTCGAACAGGCAGCCAAGGCTGCCGGTGTGGACGTGACCGTGCCCTTCGCGGCCGGCCGCACGGATGCCACCGCGGCGCAGACGGATGTGGCAAGCTTCGGCGTGCTGGAACCGACGGCCGACGGTTTCCGCAACTATCTGAAGACCAAGTACAGCCTGCCGGCCGAGGAATTGCTGGTCGACAAGGCCCAGCTGCTGACCCTGACCGCGCCGGAAATGACCGTGCTGGTCGGCGGCTTGCGCATGCTGGGCAATAATGTCGGCGGCAGTGCGCATGGCGTCTTCACCAAGACGCCTGGCAAGCTGACGAACGACTTCTTCGTCAACCTGCTGGACATGGCGACCGAATGGGTGCCGACCACCCCGGCAGCCGACGCGTTTGAAGGGCGCGACCGCAAGAGCGGCGCGGTGAAGTGGACCGCAACCCGCGTGGACCTGGTGTTCGGTTCCAACTCGCAGCTGCGCGCGCTGGCCGAGGTCTACGGCCAGAATGGCGCACATGCGAAGTTCGTGGCGGATTTCGTCGCCGCCTGGACCAAGGTGATGAACCTGGACCGCTTCGACCTGCGGGCCTGAGGCAAACGGGGGCGCGGTGGGTGACCACCGCGCCCTTTTTCTATTCGGGCGTGATGCGCCCGGTGGCCACCACGTCGCGCCATTGCGGCACTTCCGCGCGCAGCCGTTCGGCCAGTGGTGCCGGGCCGGTCAGCAGCAGCGCCGATCCCCGATCAGCCATGCGCCGGTGCAGCTCCGTGCCCGGCACGGCCAGCGGCGCCAGTTCGGCGTTCATGCGCGCGATCACCGCATCCGGCGTGCCACGCGCCGCGAAGAGCCCGAACCAGAAGGGCACGGCGTAGCCCGCCACGACTTCTCCCACCGCGGGCACATCGGGCAGCAGTGCGGCGCGCGCCGCCGTCGTCACGCCGATCGCGCGCACCGTGCCCGCGCGGACATGTTCCAGCGCCAGCGCGATGTCGCCGATGAAGCAGTCGATCTCACCGGCCAGCAGCGCGGTCATCACCAGGCCGGCGCCGCGATAGGGCACGTGCAGCAATTCCACACCGGCGCGCTGACCGAACAGCGCACCGGCCAGGTGCGTCGCCGACCCCACGCCGGAACTGCCGAAGGACACACGCCCCGACGCCTCCCGCGCGCGCGCCACGAAGGCCGGCAGGCTGGCAGCGCCTTGCGCGCGCACCGCCAGCACCAGCGGCGATTCCATCACCAGTGAAACCGGCGGCAGATCGGTGAAGGGATCGAAGCCGAGGTCGCGCCGCAGCGCCGGCAGGGTCGCGATGGAATTCGACGTGATCAGGAAGGTATGCGCATCCCCCGCCTGCGCCACATGCTGCATGCCGACGGCGCCACCCGCTCCTGCACGGCTGTCATACAGCACGGGTTGGCCCAAACGCGGCGTCAAATGATCCACGAAGAATCGCGCCGGCACATCCTGCGGCCCGCCCGGCGCGAAGGGGGAGATGATGCGCACCGGCCGCGTCGGCCATGCCTGCGCCCGGGCCAGCGCGGGCGTGGCCAGCAGCGCGAACGTGGCGCGGCGTGTGGTCATGGGCGTTCTCCTCTGGGCACCAGCATATCGTAAACCGCGAAGAGGCGCTGCGCTTCGATCTGTGCAGTGTGCTGCGCCAACACATGCGCGCGGCCAGCGACGCCCATCGCCAGCGTGCCCGCCATGTCGGAGAGGCGCTCGTGCAGCCGCGCGGCCATCGCCTGCCAGTCCTCGACATCGACCAGGTGGCCGGTGACGCCCTCGATCACCATGTCGGCCGCCGCCCCCACACGCGTCGAAATCGCCGCCGTGCCGCTGGCCATGGCCTCGATGGGCGTCAGCCCATAGCCCTCGGAACGGCCGGGCTGGATATACAGCGATACCGCGCGATACAGCCGGCGGATCATCGCCGCCTCCACTTCACCCAGGAAGGTCACACGATCGGCGATGCCGGCGGCGGCCAATTGCGCGCGCAAGCCCGCCTCGAAATCCCGGTGCGCCGCCGTGGTCAGGCCCGCGATCACGTAACCCGCATCGGGGTGGCGCGGCAGCGTCTCGCACAGCGCGCGCACCAGCACATCCTGGCCCTTCTGCGGCCGGATGCGGCCGAAGGTGCCAAGGCCGTAAGCGCCCGGCAGCCCCAGCGCGCGCCATTCCGCCGCACGATCCGGCGCGGGCGTGAAGGCCTGCGCGTCCACACCATGGCCGATCACATGGGCGGCAGGGTCGATACAGTCGGCGGAGGCACGCGTGGATGCCACGATCGCGTCCATCCGCGCCGCCATCCAGCGATACAGCTTTGGATGGTCATGCGCGTCATGGCTGGTGAAGACCAGTTTCCACGGCTGACGCAACAGGTGCCGCAGCAGCAGGCCCACCATCATTTCATCCGGCCGGCGCGCATGCCAGATGCGGTGCGACAGGCCCGGCGGGCGCGACCACGCGCCCAGCAGGTCGCGCCAGCGCAGCTGCGGCAGACTCGCCGGCAGGCCGAAGCCCAACGCCGCCACCGGGCGCAGTTTTGCTTGTGCGCCCACCGCGGCGATGATGGTCGAAGTCACGCCGGTCTGGTGGCGCTTGATGTTGGGGGCGACGACCTCGATGCGCTTCATGCGGACAGCTTGCGATACAGCGCGGCAACGGCGGCGTTCTCGGCTTCCGCGCTGTGTTCGGCCAGCGCGATGCGCCGGCCCTCCGCGCCCATGGCTTCGGCGCGCGCCGGGCCGGCCAGCATGGCGGCCAGCGCGGCCGACAGCGCCACACCGTCATCGGGTGGCACCAGCGTGCCGGTCACGCCATCGCGCACCAGGTCGGGTGCCGCACCGGTGCGGGTTGCCACCACCGCCGTGCCGCTGGCCATGGCCTCCAGCGGCGTCAGGCCGAATTCCTCTCGCCGCTGGGGCGCCACATAGACCGTGATGGCGCGGAACAGCGCGGGCATGCGCGCCCCTTCCAGCAGCCCCAGGAAGTGGATGCGATCGCCCAGCCCCGCCGCCACCACGCGCGCGCGCATCGCTTCCAGGAAGCGCTGGTTCTCCTCGCCCACAGCCTCCCCCGTCACCACGGCGGTCCAGCCGGGATGCGCGGGCAGCAGCGCGATCATCGCATCCACGAAAAGGTCGGTGCCCTTGTTGGGGCGGATGCGCCCGAACACGCCAATGCCGCGCGCACCCGGCAGGCCGGTTGCCGCCCATTCCGCCGCGCGGTCCGCCGCCGGGTGGAAGCGCGCCATGTCCACGCCATGCGGGATCACGCTGGCCGGCTCGCCATCGCGCGGCAGTGCGGGCCGGCTGGTCGCGATGATGTGGTCCATCCGCCCAGCA
>JAAFHD010000056.1 GCA_013298245.1 Alphaproteobacteria bacterium | reverse complement strand
CATCTCCCCCGCGCGGCTGCGCTGCACGGCTGCGCGCGGGCAATGCTTTTGGAGGTTTCCCGGCCGTGGCGACCGGCAGCGCGAAGATGTCCACCCAGGTGCCATCGAGCAGGGCTGTTTCTGGCTTTGGGCCACCGAGCGGATAGCGCGGCAAATAGAAAAGCCTCGCGGTGTCGGTGCAGGACGCGTCGTGCTGCAGTCCAAGTGCCTTGGCGAGTGCCGTGTAGGCGGCACGCCAAGCAGCGATCGCCATCTGCTGGTTGTCATAGGCATCTGCCAACCACGGCTGGGCCAAGGGGAGTGCGATCCGAAAGCGCGGGCAGGGTTGATGAGCGAAGGTGACCTGCTCGTTGTCTTGCGAGGCAACATGGGCGCCGCTGGCGACATCCAGTCGCATACCGCTGCTGTCGATGAGAAAGCGTGCGGGCGAGGCGGCATCGGCGGGATCGAGACCCTGCTGTTGGCACCAGACCTCGTAGGCACCGCGCTTGGCTTTGGTCTGATTGCCGAGATGGCTGTGTGTAGAAGCGACGGCAGCGCACCAGCCGCGTGCGGTAATCGCCTGGCGGATTTCAGCAAGCGGCGCGCCGCTGTCGCTATCCAGCAGCACGACGTCGATGCGCGCGGCGTCCTTGTTGCGTCGCTGCTGGCTCCTGAAGGTCGCGGGCACCAGGCAGGCGCCATCCTTGCGGCCATGCGCGTGAGTGGTGAGCAGTCCTGCAAGCTCAGGCCACGGCAGGCTCCGGACATTCGTCCATCGCTGTTGGGCTGCACTATCGCCCAGCGTGACGGCAATCAGGCGTTGCGCGACAACAGTCGCGCCAGCACCCCAATCATCATCTGCCAGAGGCCAGGAAGTCGTCTTGGTATCCATGCCTGCCGCACCCCGCATGCGTCATCGATGCGGCAGTAAGCGCAGGCTTTTCAGGCGCGATCCAATGCCGCGATTCAGCCTTTCAACTTTTGAAAAGCGGCGTTGGATCGCGCTTTTTCGATCGCGTAGTCCTTCCCCAGCACCTTGCTGATGGTGCCTTCTGTGGGGGTTTGATGGTGGCTGACCTTGTCTGCGATCCACTGGGCGAGAAACCGGCTCTCGGCGGCCAGGCTCGTCAAGATGTCGCCGTCATCTGCCCGCGCGATCATTTTGTGTTTGATGATCGGCATCAGGGAGATCTTGCCGGGTGCGATGAGCTTGGCATCGGGCGAGCGGATCACCCGACGCGCGTGTTCCTCCAGCAGCAGCAGTACCTCGTCGTCGCTCAAGTCACGGTAGTTTTCGGCTGTGATGGGCGGGATGCCGCCGGGGGTAGCAGGCATCATGGCGTGCGCCCTATGGGATTCGGTGCCGTCGTCGGCAGCGCCGATCGGAATTGCCGGTGCACGAAGCACCGTGACGTTAGCGAAGCGGAAATTGCCAATCGCGATCGCGCTGCGGCCGATTTCAAGCTCCGCATCCGACAGCCAGGCGGCCGGAATGGTCTCTGGCTCGCTGCTCAATGTGGGCTTGGTCTGAGTGCCGTGGACAAGGAACCCATGGGCAACGGTCGATTGGAAACTGGCCGCGAGCGCCTGCCACGCCGCGGTCAGTTCCGAGTAGTCGGTACCGCCCGCCATCCACGACGTTCCCGTCGGCTTGGCCGCCTCATTGCGTGTGGTCAGTCGGCGCCATCGATTGCCGAAGCGAAGGTAGAACAGATCGAGCTCGTGGTTCAGGCGCGCGCGCTCCGCGTCGCGCACGGCCGCCACCAGCGCCGGATCGCACCAGCGCAACACCGCATCCTTGAGCGGCAATGGCTGGGGAATCGGTTCTGCCTCGTCATTCGGCAAGTGCACCATGACCAACGAATAGAGACCTTCTGCTGTCACCAATTCACCGGAGAACAACTGCGGCTTGCCCGTGGCAATGTGCTCCGGTGGGATATCGACCTGTTGGGTTGCCGAGAGAGCCGGGCCAAGCCAACCCGTCACTCGGAATCCCTGGGCGGCCATGGCACTACGCCACCCGCTGAACACAGCCTCCCACGCCTCCAGCAAGGGCTTCAGCGCGGTGCGGTTGGGCGCGGGCACCGGCTCTGCATCACCGAGCCGAATCAGATCTTGCTCGGCCAGAACCGCATCCGAGCATCGGCATTCAGCCGCAAGGATCGCCTCGACCAACTGCGGCGACGCACACCGCAGAACGGCCTGCCGCAAGGGCGTTGGTTTCGTGGGTGTGTGAATCGACATCCATGGAATGGAAGCTGTGGTTGCCGACGGATGCAATGGATATCGCCTGGGGTGTGCAACCAACCGCAGATCGGTGGTGGTTGAGCATGCCAAATGTCAATCAGCACCTGCCTCCACATCTCCGCGAGATCTGCGACATCCTGGCACGCGGCATAGTGCGGCTGCGTAGCCGCACCGCTGAGGAATTCGCCCGCGACGAGGCGTCGGACGGACAGGTTTCGCTACACTTCTCTGCCCACCAGCGCGTGTGTCGAACCGCCAGAAAGCGGAGGGCATCGGCATGACTATGGGCAAGTCAGCAAGTCGCAATCGATTGGCCGGCGGCGACCGAGCACCCGCCACAGCGCTTCCTGCCGTTCCTGCGGCGCAGGTACTCCCGCGTCTGGCTGCGCTGAACACCGCGCCGATCGCCGATCTGAAGCAGCAGTGGCGGGAGTTGTTCGGCAAGGAGCCGCCGCCGTTCAGCCGGAGCTACATTACCAGCCGCCTGGCGTATCGTATCCAGGAACTGGCCTATGGTGGGCTGAAGCCGGAGACCGTCGACCGGCTCGTGGCGCTGGGTGAGCAACTGGATGGCGGGAACGTCGTCCTGCGCCGCATCCGCGCGGATAGCCGGCCGCTGGCCGGCACGCGTCTCATCCGGGAATGGCAGGGCGTGCAGCACGTGGTCACGGTGCGCCAGCACGACTTCGAATTCGAAGGGCGGCCCTATCTGTCGCTCTCCGCGATCGCCCGGCACATCACTGGCACGCGGTGGAATGGCTGGACCTTCTTTGGCCTGCGCGCGCGAGGTGACGCATGACCCGGCGCGCCCGCATCGAGCCAACCATGCCGGCCACCACGAAGAAGCTCCGCTGCGCTGTCTATACACGGAAATCCACGGACGAGGGGCTGGAGAAGGAGTTCAACACCCTCGACGCCCAGCGTGACGCCTGCGAGGCCTATATCACCAGCCAGCGCGCTGAGGGCTGGGTGCTGGTGCGCGACCGCTACGACGATGGCGGGTTCTCCGGCGGCACGCTGGAGCGGCCGGCGCTGCAGCGGCTGCTGCGCGACATTCAGGCCGACCTGGTCGACGTGATCGTGGTCTACAAGATCGACCGCCTGTCACGCTCCCTGATGGATTTCGCCAAGCTGGTGGAGGTGATGGACGCGCATGGCGTGACCTTCGTTTCCGTCACGCAGTCCTTCAACACGACGACCAGCATGGGGCGGCTGACACTGAACATCCTGCTGTCGTTCGCGCAGTTCGAGCGCGAGGTCATCGGCGAGCGCATCCGCGACAAATTCGCCGCCTCCCGTGCACGAGGCATGTGGATGGGCGGCAAGGTGCCGCTCGGCCACGACGTCGTCGCCAGGAAGCTGGTGGTGAACGAGGATGAGGCACCGCGGGTGCGCCGCGTGTTCGAAATCTTCGCCGAGACCGGGTCCGGTATCGAGACGGTGGCCCGCCTCCGGGCGGAGGGCGGCACCAGCAAGGCAGGCCGGCCGCTCGACAAGGGCGACGTCTATAAGCTGCTGAACAACCGGACCTATGTCGGCGAAGCCGCACACAAGGGGCAGGTCTATCCCGGCGAGCACCAGGGCATCGTGCCGCGGGAGCTCTGGGATCGGGCGCACGCTGTCCTCCAGGTCAGCCCGCGGGTCCGGGCCAACCAGAACCGGGCGCAGACGCCGGCGCTGCTGAAGGGGATGATCTTTGGGGTGGATGGCCGCGCGCTGTCGCCGACGCATGCCCGGAAAAATGGGCGCCTCTACCGCTACTACGTGGCGCAGCGCGTGCTGAAGGGCGATGCCGCCGGCGACACCAGCATCGTGCGCCGGGTGTCGGCGGCGGAGATCGAGGCGGCGGTGGTGGATCAGGTGCGGGCGCTATTGCGGCAGCCGGAGATCGTGGTCGGCACCTGGCGGGCGGCGCGCAGGGAGGCGCCGGACCTGACTGAGGGCGAGACCCAGGACGCGCTCCATCGGCTCGACCCGCTGTGGGAGGGGTTGTTCCCGGCGGAGCAGGCACGGATCGTTCACGCGCTGGTGGAGCACATCGTCATAGGACCCGACGGCGCCGACATCCGCATGCGGGTCGATGGCCTGGCTAGGCTGGTCCGTGACCTTGGCGCAATGGCGCAGCACACGCAGATGGCAGCTGCATGATGGGCACGACCAGCATCACAGTACGCGTGCCGTTGAGGATTCGCCGGCGGCCAGGACGGAAGACGGTCGTTACGCCGCGCAGCGCTGGTTTGGATGCCATTCCGACAAGGGCAGATCCGGCGCTCGTGAAGGCGTTGGCACGGGCATTCCGATATCAGCGCATGCTGGATGACGGCCGTTATGCGTCGATCAGCGAAATGGCCACGGCGGAGCGGATCGAGCGTGGCTACCTGGGCAGCCTCCTCCGCCTGACCCTCCTGGCGCCAGATATCGTGTCGGCCATCCTGGATGGACGGCAGCCGGACGGCCTGAGCTGCGCCGTGCTGGCCGGGCGGGTGACGGTTGTTTGGGATGCCCAACGCAACACCTTCGGCGCAAACAGGCCCTGAGCCGGACCCAAGCTCATGACGACAGCGGCGAGACAAGGCTGGCGCATCAACGCGACTTATGAAAAAAATGACTCAGAAATTTTCTTTGTGTGTCCCCTAACGAAAGTTTCCTTTCACAAGGATGCCCCAGTCCAACAGCCAAAGCCGCCTCGGGCGATATGAGTCCACCAGCTTCGGCGGTGAGACCACGCGCGCCTTCGTTCCGCCGCCCCTACCGCCCATCCCGCCGATCGACGTCTCCAGCCTCATGGGGCCGTTGCAGCGGGCGCAGATGGCCTTGGGCCGGCTCGACGGCATGGCCTCGATCCTGCCGGACACAGGCCTCTTCCTCTACATGTATGTGCGCAAGGAAGCGCTGCTCTCGTCGCAGATCGAGGGCACGCAGTCCTCCTTGTCCGACCTATTGCTATTCGAGACGGACGAGGTGCCAGGCGTGCCTCTCGACGATGTCGCCGAGGTGTCCTGCTACGTCGGGGCCTTGAACCGCGGGCTCGAATTGCTGCGCGGCGGATTGCCGCTCTCGCTGCGCCTCATCCGCGATATCCACGCTGTTTTGCTCTCATCCGGCCGAGGCGCCGGCAAACAGCCCGGTGAGTTCCGCTCCTCGCAGAATTGGATTGGTGGCCCGCGCCCCAGCCTCGCCGCGTTCGTCCCTCCGCCTCCGCAGCACGTCATGCCCTGCCTCGGCGACATGGAACGCTTCATCCACGCCGAGACGCCGGAACTGCCGACGCTGCTCAAGGCCGGCCTGGTGCATGTGCAGTTCGAGACGATCCATCCCTTCCTCGACGGCAATGGCCGCCTCGGCCGGCTGTTGGTCACTTTTCTGTTGTGCGCGGAGGGGGTGCTCCGCGAGCCGATCCTCTATCTCAGCCTCTATTTGAAGACGCACCGACAGACCTATTATGACCTGCTGCAGCGCGTGCGCGACCAGGGCGATTGGGAGGCGTGGCTGCGGTTCTTCCTCGACGGCGTGGCCGAGACGGCGGAGGGTGCCACCGAGGCCGCGCGGCAGATCCTTGCACTGTTTGCCGAGGATCGCGCAAAGATCGAGGCATTGGGGCGTAGCGCCGGGTCGGCTCTCCGCCTGCATGATTTGCTAAAGGCACAGCCGTTGCTGTCAGTGGCGACGGCCGCGGCGCGGCTGAACCTTTCGCTACCGACGATCAGGGCGATGATTGTGCGGCTGGTGGAGCTTGGCATTCTGCGCGAGACGACCGGGCGCCAGCGCGGCCGCCTCTTTGCCTATGGCCGGTATATCGACATCCTCAGCCGCGGGACGGAGCCATTGCCGCGATGAGGAAGCCGACCTGTCCTCGACCGGCATGTTCTGGCAACGTCAAGTTCGCGCCGTCGCCTTTCATCCCCGAAGCACTGCCCATTTTCGCATGAGCCAATCCCTCTCCGCCCTCATTTGGTCAGTCGCCGACCTGCTGCGCGGCGATTACAAGCCCTATGAATACGGAAAGGTCATCCTGCCCTTCACCGTGCTGCGCCGGCTCGACTGCGTCCTGGCACCCTCGAAGGCCGCCGTCCTCGCCGAGCAGGCCGCCCGGCAGGCGAAAGGGATCAACCCCGAGCCCTTCCTCCTGCGCCTCACCGGCGTGCCCTTCGCCAATACCTCGCCGCTCGACCTGAAGCTGCTGCTGGGCGACCAGGACAACATCGCCATCAACCTCACCGCCTATCTGCAGGGCTTCTCGGCCCCGGTGCGCGACATCTTTGAGCGCTTCCTGTTCGCGGACCAGATCGAGCGGCTGAAGAAGGCCGGGCTGCTCTACCAGATCACCGAGAAATTTCTCGGCTTCGACCTCGGCCCCGACCGTGTCAGCAACCGCGACATGGGGCTGATGTTCGAGGAGCTGATCCGCAAATTCTCCGACTTCTCGAACGAGCAGGCGGCCGAGCAATTCACGCCGCGCGACGTCATCACCCTCATCGTCAATCTGCTGTTCATCGAGGACAGCGACATCCTCAGCCCCGGCACCGCCGCGGTCCGCACGGTCTATGACCCCACGGCCGGCACGGGCGGCATGCTGTCGGAAGCGGAGCGCCATCTGCGCGCGCACAACCCCGCTGCCTCGCTCACGCTGTTCGGCCAGGAGCTGAACGACGAAGCTTATGCCATCTGCAAGGCGGACATGCTCATCAAGGGCCAGGATGTCCGCAACATCCTGCCCGGCAATACGCTCTCCGCCGACGGGCACCCGACGCAGAAGTTCGACTACATGCTCTCCAACCCGCCCTTCGGCGTGGAGTGGAAGAAGGTCGAGAAGGAAGTCCGGCGCGAGCACGAGCAGATGGGCCATGCCGGGCGCTTCGGGCCCGGGCTGCCGCGCATTTCGGATGGCTCGCTGCTGTTCCTGCTGCATCTGCTGTCGAAGATGCGCCCCGCGAAGGATGGCGGCAGCCGTATCGGCATCGTGCTGAACGGCTCCCCGCTGTTCACCGGCGGCGCGGGTTCCGGCGAGAGCGAAATCCGCCGCCATGTGCTGGAGAATGATCTGGTGGAGGCGATCATCGCGCTCCCCACCGACATGTTCTTCAACACCGGCATTGCCACCTATGTTTGGGTGCTTTCCAACCGTAAGACAGCGCACCGCCGCGGCTTGGTGCAGCTGATCGACGCCTCCGCGCTGTGGCAGAAGATGCGCAAGAGCCTTGGCTCCAAGCGCCGCGAAATGGCCGAGGCGGATGTGGATGCCGTGACCCGGCTGTTCGGCGATTGCGTCGAGGCGCAGCTCGCCACCGTGACCACCGCCGAAGGTCGCGTGAGCCGCGTGGTGGTGCGGGACGGCGAAGCGCCGCCACCGACGCCGGACGGCGGTAGCGTGAAGCTGGCGCCGATGTCGCGCCTGTTCCGCACGGAGGAGTTCGGCTACCGCAGCATCACCGTGGAGCGGCCCTTGCGCGATGCTGCGGGCCAGGTGGTGCTGGGCCAGAAGTGCAAGGCCAAGGGCAAACCACAGCCCGACACAGCGCTGCGCGACAGCGAAAACGTGCCGCTGGCGGAGGATGTGCAGAGCTACTTCGCGCGCGAAGTCTTGCCGCATGCGCCGGATGCCTGGATCGACCACGACAAGACGCGCACCGGCTACGAAATCCCCTTCAACCGGCATTTCTATGTGTTCGAGCCGCCGCGCCCGCTGGCGGCGATCGATGCCGACCTCAAGCACGTCACGGACCGCATCCTGACCATGATCGCGGGGCTGGCGGGATGAGCGACGCGCCCCCGCCTTCCTCCCTGCTGCTCTACCAGACCGACGATGGCCGTACCCGGCTGGAATGCCGGTTTGCCGAGGACACGCTGTGGCTGACGCAGGTGCAGATGGCCGAGCTGTTCCAGACCAGCGTGCAGAACATCGACCTGCATCTGCGCAACATCTATGCGGAGGGCGAGTTGGCCCCGGAGGCAACTATCAAGTCCTACTTGATGGTTCGAACCGAGGGGAAGCGGCAGGTTTCCCGCCCCATCCAGCATTACAGCCTGCCGGCCGTGCTCGCTGTCGGCTTCCGGGTGCGGAGCGCGCGCGGCACCGAATTCCGGCAATGGGCGACGGCGCGGCTGGAGGAATACCTCCGCAAGGGCTTTGTGCTGGATGACGACCGGCTACGGAACCCGCCCGGGCCGGATGTGCCGGATTACTTCGATGAACTGCTGGAACGCATCCGCGACATCCGCGCCAGTGAGCGGCGGGTCTATCTGCGGGTTCGGGAGATCATCGCGCTGGCCGCCGACTACGTGCCGGGCGCGGCGGAGACCCAGGCGGTGTTCCAGGTGGTGCAGAACAAGCTGCATTTCGCCGCCACCGGCCAGACGGCGCCGGAACTGATTGCCAGCCGCGCCGATGCCGCCAAGCCGAATATGGGGCTGACGGCGCAGGCGGGCCGGCGGGTGCTGAAGGCCGATGTGACGGTGGCGAAGAACTACCTGACCGCGCCGGAAATCACCGAGTTGAACCGCATCGTGGTGATGTTCCTGGATTTCGCCGAGGACCAGGCGCGACGCCGTAAGCAGGTCTTTTTGAACGACTGGAAGACCCGGCTGGATGATTTTCTGCGCTTCAATGACCGCGCCGTGCTGCCAAACGCCGGGCGGGTGACGCGGGAGGAAGCGGACCGCAAGGCAGCGGCGGAATACGAGGCATTTGCCGCCCGCCGCCGCGCGGCGCTGGAAGCGGAGGGCGAGGTGGCGGCGCTGCGGGCGCTGGAGGCAGCGGCGAAGGCGCTGCCGAAGCGGCGGAAGCCGAAGGCGGATGGGGGAGGCGGGGCGTGACGTTTCCCGTGTATCCGGCTTGCAAAGAAAGCGTCGTCGATTGGGTGGGCAGAGTTCCTGCCCATTGGTCCGTGTGCGCCTTGAACTTCCGTTACGAAGTGGCGCTCGGGAAGATGCTCGATCAGAAGCGCATTACGGGCGATTTTTTGGCGCCCTACATCCGCAATGTGCATGTTCAGTGGGGCCGCATCGAAACCGACGATCTGCCCACCATGGATTTCAGCGGCAATGATCTGGTTCGCTTCGCGTTGAAGCCTGGCGACTTGCTGGTGTGCGAAGGCGGGGAAGTTGGCCGCGCGGCGGTTTGGGAAGGTGCCGTCGATCCTTGCTTTTACCAAAAGGCCCTGCACCGGCTGCGCCCACGCAAGCCCGAGCAAGACCTTGCAAAATTTGTCTTCTACGTTCTCCGCGCTGCTGCCGACCTTGGAGTCTTCGAGGGTTCGGAAGGCAGGGCAACGATTGCTCACCTTACGGGCGAAGCCCTCCAACGGTATCGGTTTCCGTTCCCGCCGCCCGCCGAGCAATCCGCCATCGCCGCCTTCCTAGACCGCGAGACCGGCAAGATTGACGCGCTGGTGGCGGAGCAGGAGCGGCTGATCGCGCTGCTGAAGGAGAAGCGGCAGGCCGTCATCTCCCAGGCCGTCACCAAGGGCCTCGACGCCAGCGCGCCCATGAAGGACTCCGGGGTGGCGTGGCTGGGGCAGGTGCCGGCGCATTGGGAGGTGAAGCGGGTAAAGCATGTCACGCAGAGCATCGAGCAAGGCTGGAGCCCGCAATGTGATGGCTTTCCTGTTTCCTCAGACGACGAATGGGGGGTGTTGAAGGTCGGCTGCGTCAACGGCGGACGCTTCAACCCCGAAGAAAACAAGTCACTTCCGGCCGATCTCACCCCAATCCCCGAACTCGGGATCGCTGCCGGCGACGTCCTGATCTCGCGGGCCAACACGCGAGAATTGGTGGGCGGCGCAGCCTGCGTTTCGGTTGACCACCGCAATCTGTTGCTTTGCGACAAGCTCTATCGCCTGCGCCTGAATGACACGACATGTTTGCCGGAATGGCTTGCGATCTATCTCCGAACCGATGCCGCTCGCGGCCAAATTGAGTTGGCAGCGAGCGGGGCAAGCCAATCCATGGTGAACATCGGACAGGGTACGATTCTTGATCTGCCTATACCCCTGCCGCTGGTCGCTGAGCAGCGTGTGCTCGTGGACGAAATCGAGGCGCGGTCCCGCGACCTCGACACCCTCACCACCGAAGCCCACCGCGCCATCGCATTGCTGCGCGAACGCCGCGCCGCCCTCATCTCTGCCGCCGTCACCGGCAAGATCGACGTGCGCGGCGTCATCGACACACAGGAGACCAAGGCCGCATGACCGGCACGATCGGACGTTCCCTCGAGCTCTTCTACATCGACGGCCGGCCGGACGGCATGCTGACGGCCGAGTTGTTCAACTGGACAGGGCATGTCCTGCTGGCGCCGCGTACCCAATTGGCGGCAGCCCTGGCCAGGCCGGAAGCGCGCTATACCGGCGTCTACCTTTTGCTGGGCGAGCAGGATGGCAAAGCCCGCGCCTATGTGGGCGAAGGCGAGGACATCGCGGCGCGCATCCGCGACCATGATGTCAAGAAGGATTGGTGGACCAGTGCTGTGCTAATCACAACCGCCGCCAACAAACTGAACAAGGCCCATATCAAGTACCTCGAAGCGCGTCTGGTCGAGGTAGCCCAGAACATCGGGCGCGTGCCGCTCGATAACGGTAACACCCCCAGCAAGCCGTCCTTGAGCGAGGCCGACACATCGAAGATGGAGGGATTTCTGGACACGCTGCATGTCGTGCTGCCCGCCGTGCGCGTGGACATGTTCATCCAGCGCGCCCGCCCAGCCGCCGCGTCCGCCACTTCGGAATCCCTGGCCGTGCCGCTCACCGCACCCCCGCCCACCGCGCGCTTCATCCTGGAAACGCCGCTGCACGCGCTGACGGCGCAAGCCTCGCTGCGTGATGGCGAATTCATCGTGGAAGCGGGCTCGCTGGCTCGGCTCAAATGGGCGGGTCTCGGCTCTGAACACTCCACCTATGCGCAGCTGCACGCGGAGCTTCGGCGGGGCGGTATTCTATCGGAAGACGGAGAGCACTGCCGCTTCATGCAGAATTACGCGTTCCGCAGCCCGAGTGCCGCGGCAGCGGTTGTCAATGGCCGCCCCACCAATGGCACGATTGTGTGGAAGGAAGTCGGCACCGGCATCACCTACAAGGAGTGGGAGGCGCGCCAACTCTCCTCGTTCGTTGCTGCGCCATGATCGGCCTGCACCGCGAATCCCGGCTGGAAGACGCCATCTGCGCCCACCTCGCCACCCATGGCTGGCTCTACGACCCCGACGCCGCCGCACGCCACGACCGCGCCCGCGGCCTGTTCCTCGAAGACCTCACCGCCTGGGTCCAAACCACCCAGCCCGATGCCTGGGAAGCGCTGACCAAAACCCATGGCGCCGCCGCGGCGTTCGCCCTGGCCGACCGGCTGCGCGCCACGCTCGACCGCGCCGGCACGCTGGATGTGCTGCGCCAGGGCCTCGACATGGTGGGGCTGCGCCGGCCCATCGCGCTGGTGCAGTTCCGCCCGGTGCTGGGCATGAACCCGGAACTGGCCGAACGCTACGCGGCCAACCGCCTGCGCGTGGTCCGGCAGGTGCGGTATTCGCCGACGCATGAGAACAGCCTCGACCTGGTGCTGTTCCTGAACGGCATTCCCGTCGCCACCGCCGAGCTGAAATCGGACTACACCCAATCCGTGCGCGATGCGGTGGACCAGTATCGCTACGACCGCCCGCCACGCCTGCCCGGGCGCAACCTGGCCGAACCCATCCTGGCCTTCCCCGGTGGCGCGCTGGTGCATTTCGCCGTCAGCAACAGCGAGGTGCGGATGTGCACGCGCCTCGATGGCGCCGACAGCCGCTTCCTGCCCTTCAATCAGGGCCATGATTTCGGCGCCGGCAACCCGAACAACCCGAATGGCACGGACACGGCCTATCTGTGGGACCAGGTATGGCAGCGGGATTCCTGGCTGGAGATCCTTGGTCGCTACCTGGTGCCGGTGAAGGATGGCAAGCAACGCCTGACCGGCTGGATCTTCCCGAGATTCCACCAGCTCGACGCCACGCGGCGGCTCGTGGCGCAGGTGCTGAAGGATGGTCCCGGCGGGCGCTACCTGATCGAGCACTCGGCCGGCTCCGGCAAGACCAACTCCATCGCCTGGACCGCCCATTTCCTGGCCGATCTGCATGATGCCGAGAACCGAAAGGTGTTCGACACCGTGCTGGTGGTGTCGGATCGCACGGTGTTGGACCGGCAATTGCGCGAGGCGCTGGAGGGGTTCGAGCGGACGCAAGGCGTGGTCGCCACCATCACTGGCGATGGCGGCAGCAAGAGCCACGAACTGGCCGAGGCGCTGGCCGCGGGCAAGAAGATCGTGGTCTGCACCATCCAGACCTTCCCCTTCGCCATCGAGCAGGTGCGCGCCTTGGCCCGCATGCAGGGCAAGCGCTTCTGCGTGATCGCCGATGAGGCGCATTCCTCCCAGACCGGCCAGGCCGCCCAGAAGCTCAAGCAGACACTGACGGCGGAGGAGGCGGCGGCACTTGAAGACGGCGGCGAGTTCGACCTTGAGGATCTGCTGACCGCCGACATGAAGGGCCGCGCGGCGCAGGATGCCGCGATCAGCTACGTCGCCTTCACCGCGACGCCCAAGGCCAAGACGCTGGAATTGTTCGGCCGGCGGCCGGACCCGTCGCGGCCGGCCGCGCAGGATAATCGCCCGGTGGCCTTCCACACCTACTCCATGCGCCAAGCGATCGAGGAGGAGTTCATCCT